>NZ_JBQCGZ010000047.1:0-11196 GCF_051955155.1 Leifsonia sp. | reverse complement strand
GCCGCCGCGGGGCCGGACCCGCCGCCGGCGCGCCGGCGCCCGCGCCCCGCCGCGGGGGGGGGGGGGGTTCGAGATTGCCCCCCCACCCGTCCGTCGTCCGGGGAGGTGGTGCGGTGTCCGTGTCCCGTCCCGCCGCAGCGCTCGCCGTCGCCGCGGCGCTCGCGCTCGCCGGCTGCAGCGCGCCGGCCCCCACCCCGACCAGGACCCCGACCGCCACGGCGGTGCCGGTGCCGCGTCCCACGGCCACCTCGCCGGTCGTCGCGGCCATCCCGTGGCAGCCGAGCGGGCAGACAACGGTCCTGGAGACCGGGCTGGACGCGCCCTGGTCCGTCGTCCCGCTGCCCAGCGGCTCCGCGCTGATCAGCCTGCGCGACGACGGCAGGGTGCTGGAGCGTCTTCCGCAGGGCGGCACGCGCGAGGCCGGAACGGTCCCCGGCGTCGAGCACACCGGCGAGGGCGGCCTGCTGGGGCTCGCCGTGCCGGCCGGCTCCTCTCCGAGCCTCCTCTACGCCTACGAGACGACCGCCGACGACAACCGCGTGGTGCGGATGAGCCTGACCGGCGTGCCAGGCAGCTACGCACTCGGGGCTCCCGAGCCGGTGCTGACCGGCATCCCGCGCGCGTCCAACCACGACGGCGGCCGGATCGCGTTCGGCCCGGACGGGATGCTCTACATCACCGCGGGCGACGCCTCCGAGCGATCGAACGCGCAGGACCTCGCGTCGCTCGGCGGCAAGATCCTCCGCGTCACGCCGGAGGGGAAGGTCCCGGCGGACAACCCCTTTCCCGGCTCGCCGGTGTGGAGCTACGGCCACCGCAACCCGCAGGGCATCGGCTGGGACTCGCACGGCACGATGTGGGCGAGCGAGTTCGGCCAGGACACCTGGGACGAGCTGAACATCATCGAGCCCGGCGCGAACTACGGCTGGCCGGAGGCGGAGGGCATCGCGAAGGACCCCGCGTACCGCGACCCCGTCGCGCAGTGGCCGACCGACGAAGCGAGCCCGAGCGGCCTGGCCGTGGTGGGCGACACCGTCTTCCTCGCCGCCCTCCGCGGCCAGCGGCTCTGGACGGCGTGGTCGACCGGCGGCGCCGCCCCGGTCACCGTGCGGCCGTTCTTCGTCGACGCGTTCGGCCGGCTGCGCGACGTGGTGAGTCGCGGCGACCGGCTCTGGCTACTGACCAACAACACCGATGGCCGCGGCGATCCCGGTCCGGACGACGACCGGCTGATCGAGGCTCCGCTCGTCCCCGCGCAGGACACCCGCACCCCCGGCTGACCCGGTCGGCGCGGTGGACCGGATGGCGTGCGCTTGTCGGGTTAGTCTGGTGGGAGCGGCACGACACGGGAGAAGACCCTGAGCATCATCCTCGGATACGATCCGACCACTCTGCGCGAGCGCGTCGATCTGCGCGCCGCGGGCGATCGGCTGGACGAGCTCGGCAGTCTGCGCAGCCTGAGCGCCCTGAACGAGAAGACCGTCCTGCTGCGGCTGGTCGGCCGGCTGGACGAGGCGATGGAGGTCGGGAACGAGGCCGTCCGCCAGGCCAGGTTCACCGGCGACAGGGAGCAGCTGATCGGCGCCCGCGTCCGCCGTGCGCAGGTGCTGCAGTACCAGGGCAAGGTGGACGAGGCGATCGTCGAGCTCACCTCGTGCGTCGACGAGGCCCGCGGCAGGGAGTGGACGCCGCTGGAGGCGTTCGCCGTGCAGACCAGGGGCAAGGTCTACTTCGACATGCAGGACTACGAGAACGCGCTGGCCGACATGAAGGCCGCGGTGTTCCTGCGCGAGAAGCTGGGTGCGTCCCCGGCCGAGATCGAGGGCGCGCTGACGGCCGTCGCGGTCGTGCAGCGGCTCGCCGAGGCGAGCGGGGGAGCGGCCTCCGCCCCGCGCGACGGCGACGCCTGAGCGCTGCGCGAACGGCCGCCGGATGCTGGAAGACGTCCCCGGCGCCGCGTAGGATGCCTGGCATGAGTCGACCAGGGGATGCACGCTGATGGCCGAGCTCGACCGCGTGCGGCGCTGGGCGGACGCCCTGATCGCGCTGCACCTGGATCCGGCGGTCTGGTCCTTCGACTTCGACAACGCCAAGACCCGGGCGGGGCTCTGCAACTACACCGCAAAGCGCATCACCGTCTCGCGCTACCTGGCCGCGCGCTACGAGGACGACGACATCCATCAGATCCTGCTGCACGAGGTCGCGCACGCGCTCGCCGGCTCCCGCGCCGGCCACGGGCCGCGCTGGCGCGCGATCGCGCTCGACCTCGGCTACGAGGGCAAGCGGCTGCACGGCGGCGCCATCGCCGACGACCTGGCACCGTGGGTCGGCACCTGCCCGAACGGCCACACCCACTACCGCTACCGCAAGCCGGCGCGCGCCCTCGCGTGCGGCGCGTGCAGCAGGCGCTTCGACTCGGCGAACCTCATCGCCTGGGTGCACCGCGAGGTCTCGCCCGCTCAGCGCCGCCTCGCGGCGGCCGCGGCCCGCGAGGCCGAGCAGTAGTCTTCCTCACATTTGTGCCAAATCCTGGCTGCGAAGCGCGCCAAGCGACTATTTGGCACAAATGTTCCGTCAGGCGGCGGAGGGTGCGAGGCGCGCGTCCAGCGCGTCGCGGACGGCCGGCCACTCCTCGCGCAGGATGGAGTAGACCGCGGTGTCGCGCCAGCTGCCGTCCGCGCGCTGCTGCGTGTGCCGGAGCACCCCCTCGAAGCGCGCGCCGAGGCGCAGGATGGCCGCGCGCGAGCGCTCGTTGAGCACGTCCGCCTGCAGCTTCACGCGCTCGAAGCCGTTGTCGAAGGCCGCGCCGAGCAGCAGCCGCTTGGTCTCGGCGTTGACCCGGGTGCCCCAGACCTCCGGCGCGTACGCGGTCCAGCCGATGTGCGCCGCTGCGTTGACCAGGTCGAAGTCCCCGAGCGTCGTCGTGCCGACCAGGCGGTCGCCGTCGCGCAGCAGGACGGCGGTCACGTTGCCGGCGTCCCAGGCGAGGTAGCGCTGGATGAACGCGTGCCACTCGTCGTACGTGTCGCGGTAGGCGGCCGGACCGCCTCCCCAGCCGCCGGCGAAGACCTCGGGGTGCCCGATCGCGTCGAAGAGGTCGGGCAGGTCGTCCCTGGTGAGGGCGCGCAGGCGCACGGTCGCGCCCTCGAGCACGGCATCGGGAGCGGGTCGGACGGCGTTCATCCGCTCAGTATGGCAGCCCGGCCGGGGCCCGGCCGGGGCCCAGCCGGTGTCCGGTAGTCTGGACGGCGCCATGCCGACAGACGCCATCCTCCCCCGCAGCTCCGGCCAGTGGATGGACTCGGGCGACGGCCAGCGCTGGTGGTTCGACTCCGGCGCCCTCTCCCTCGACTTCGCGTACACCGGCGGCCTCGACGAGCCCGAGCGGGTGGAGCTGCATACGGTGCGCGACGCCGACCAGCTGAACGCGTGGCTCGTGGAGCGCTTCCCCGAGGTCGCCGCGACGGCGGGCGACCGCGAGTTCCGCGACGCCGTGACCCTGCGCTCCGCCATCGGCCGGCTCGCCAGGCAGGCCAGCGACGGCGACACGCTCTCGCCGGACGACATCGACATCGTCAACCTGTTCGCGGCGACGCCGGACATCCCGCCCGTCCTCGCCGGCGGCGCCCGCCAGGCCGGCCGCGCCAACGCGCGCCCGCACCAGGCGCTCGGCAGCATCGCCAGGGACGCCGTCCGGCTGTTCGGGCCGGAGGTGGACGGCCGCATCCGTGAGTGCTCCGCCGAGGACTGCCGGCTGGTGTACCTGGACACCTCGCGCAGCGGCACCCGGCGCTGGTGCTCGATGCAGCGCTGCGGCAACCGCGCCAAGGTCCGCGCGCACCGCGCCCGCGCCGCCGCGAAGGGCGCGTAGCGCTCCACCGAGGACGCGGACCGCGCGGCAGAATGGGGGCATGGAGCGTTCCGTCGACCTGAACAGCGACCTCGGCGAGTCCGTGGGCGCACTGCGGATGGGCGAGTCCGTGGGCGCACTGCGGATGGGCGACGACGCCGCCATGCTCCGGCTCGTCACGAGCGCCAACGTCGCCTGCGGCTTCCATGCCGGCGACCCGTCCACGATGTTCGGCACCTGCCGCACCGCGGCGGAGAACGGCGTGCGCGTCGGCGCCCACGTTTCCTACCGCGATCTGGCCGGCTTCGGCCGCCGCGCGATGGAGATGCCGGCCGCCGAGCTGCGCGACGAGGTGCTCGACCAGCTCGGCACCCTGGTCGGCATCGCGCGCGCGGCCGGCACGACTGTCCGCTACGTGAAGCCGCACGGCGCCCTCTACAACCGGATCGTTGTCGACGCGGCCCAGGCCGGCGCTGTCGTGGAGGCGGTCGCCGCCTTCGATCCCGGCCTCGCCATCCTCGGGCTGGCGGAGTCCGCCGTCGAGCGGGCGGCCCGGTCGGCCGGCCTGCGCTTCGTGCGCGAGGCCTTCGTCGACCGCGGCTACCGGCCGGACGGCACGCTGGTCCCGCGCGGCGAGCCCGGCGCCGTCCTGTCCGACCCGGACGCGATCGCCGAGCGTGCCGTGCGGATGGTCGCCGAAGGCCGCGTGCGCGCGGCCGACGGCAGCGACATCGCGGTGGCCGTCGACTCGCTGTGCGTGCACGGCGACACCCCGGGAGCCGTCGCGATGGCGGAGGCCGTCCGCCGCCGGCTGGACGCGGAGGGGCTGCGCGTGGAGGCGTTCGCGTGATCAGGCGCATCCTGCCCTCCGGGGACCGCGCCCTGCTGGTGGAGCTCGACGACCTGGACGCGGTGCTCGCGCTCTACCGGACGCTCGCGGACACCCGTCCGCCCGGGGTGCTCGACCTGGTTCCCGCCGCCCGCACCATCGGCGTCGCGATCGACCCGCGCGTGCTGCCGCTGAGCGCCGCGCACGGCTGGCTGGAGCGTGCGGAGCCGGCGCCGGCGGCGGCATCGACGGGCGAGGTCGTCAGCATCCCTGTGCACTACGACGGCGAGGACCTGGCCGAGGTGGCCGCGCTGCTGGGGACGACGCCGCGCGAGGTCGTCGCGCTGCACGCCGGGTCGCTCTGGCGGGTCGCGTTCGGCGGCTTCGCGCCAGGGTTCTCCTACCTGGTCACCGACCACGACCGGTTGCGCGTGCCGCGCCGGGCGACGCCGCGCACCCGCGTGCCAGCGGGCTCCGTGGGGCTGGCCGGCGAGTTCAGCGGCATCTATCCGCGGTCCAGCCCCGGCGGCTGGCAGCTGATCGGCCGCACCGACGCCGTGCTGTGGGATGCGCAGGCCGACCCGCCGGCGCTGCTGAGGCCGGGCGCCGCCGTGCGCTTCGAGGAGGAGCGGTGAGCGCCGTGGCGACGCGCCTGCGCGTCGTCCAGCCGGGTCCGATCGCCCTCATCGAGGACCTCGGCCGGCCGGGGCTCGCCGCAGTCGGGGTCGGCGCCTCCGGGGCGCTCGACCGCGGCGCACTGCGGCTCGCGAACCGGCTGGTCGGCAACGACGAGTCCCTCGCCGGTCTCGAACTGCTCTTCGGCGGCTTCGAGGCGCGGCTGGAGGGAGCGGACGCCGTCTGGTTCGCCGTGACCGGAGCGCCGGGCGCCGTGCTGCTCGACGGCCGGCCGGTGGACGCGTTCACGGCCGTGCGCGCCGAGCCCGGGCGGACGCTCACGGTCGGTCCCGCGGTCACCGGCGCGCGCCGGGTGCTCGCCGTGCGCGGCGGCATCGACGTGCCGGCGGTGCTCGGCTCGCGCTCGCGCGACACCCTCTCCGGTCTCGGCCCGGCACCGGTCGCCGCGGGCGACGTGCTCGCGATCGGGCCGGCGCCGTCCGCGCCCGTCCCTGCGCTCGACTTCCTGCCCGTCCCCGCCGCCGACGACGGGCCGGCCGAGGTGCGCGCCCACCGCGGACCGCGCGCGGACTGGTTCACCGGCGCGGCGCTCGACGCCTTCTTCACCGTCCCGTGGCGGGTGAGCGCGCAGGCGGACCGCATCGGACTGCGGCTCGACCCTCCGCGCATCCCGGCGCACGCCGCCGGCGTCGACCCGCATCCCGCGCTGCTGCTGGAGCGCGCCGCGACCCGCGAGCTCCCCAGCGAGCCGATGGTGGCCGGGTCGGTGCAGGTGTCGCCGGACGGCCGGCCGACGGTGCTGCTCGCCGACCACCCGGTGACCGGCGGCTACCCGGTCATCGCCGTCGTCGCGGACGCCGACCTGGACCGCTTCGCGCAACTGCGACCCGGGGACGCCGTGCTCTTCCGGCACGCGTGACCGCGGCCCGGCCCGGTCAGTCCCTGCGGGTGCCGGTCTGGAAGATGCTGCGCGCGGGCGGGGGAGACGGCACACTCGTCGCGTCCGTCACGATCGGAGCGCCCGCCGCGAACGTGCGCAGCTCGGCGCCGGCCACGGCCTTGGCAGGATGCGGCCCGCTCGCGAGCAGCCGGGGCAGCCACTCCAGCGGAAGCGGCGAATTGGAGCCGACGAGCACGACGTTGCCGAACCGCCGGCCCTTGAGCACCTGCGTCTCCGCGAGCGCCGCCACATTATCGACCACGGCGCCGAGCGTCGACACCTGGCTGCGCGCGAATGCGAGCGGCGGCCCGTCCGCCACGTTCACGAGGACGATGCCGTCCGGCTTCAGCAGCGACACCGCCGACCGGTAGAACTCGACACTGGTCACGTGCGCCGGCGTCCTCGACCCGCTGAAGATGTCGATCACCAGCAGGTCCACGGCGCCGCGCAGCCCGCCGGGCAGCTTGCCGACGACCTCGCGGGCGTCGCCGTGCCGGATGCGGATCTGCGCATAGCGCGGCAGCGGGAGCTCCTCGCGCACCAGGTCGACCAGCCTGCTCTCCAGCTCGACCACCTGCTGCCGCGAGCCCGGCCGCGTGTACGCGATGTAGCGGGGGAGCGTCAGCGCTCCCGCCCCCAGGTGCACGGCGGTGATGGGCTCGCCCGGCTCGCCGATCAGGTCGATCACGTTGCCCATCCGCTGCACGTACTCGAAGAACAGCTGGGACGGGTCGTCCAGGTTGACGTGCGACTGCGGGGTGCCGTCCACGATCAGCTGGTACGCGCCCGGCACGAAGCGGTCCGGTTCGATCGACGCCGTGTAGCCGCTCTCGGAGAGGACGACGGAGGGGACGTTCGAGGGGGTGGGCGGCACGGACGCCAGCCTAGTCGCAGGCCGGTCCCACCCGATCTCCACCCGCCTCTCCACCCGCGGATGGTCCCGGCGGCCCGGCTGCGCGACGACGCTGGATGCTGCGGGTCGGAGGGACCGGCCCGCGGGAGGTTCGAAATGTCCGTTCAGACGCTCGGCAACGCCGTCCTCATCGTTCTGGTGATCGGCTGGATCGGCTACCGGCAGATGACGTGGCGGCCGGTGTCCATCGCCAAGATGTGGCGGTTCCCCGCGATCGCCGCCGTCGTCGGCGTCGTGCTGCTCGTGCAGCAGGTGAAGCCGTCGTCGCTCACGCCGCTCGACCTGGTCGTCGTCGTCGCCGAGCTGGTGATCTCGCTCGCGGTGGGCGCGTGGATGGGCGCCATCGCGCACTTCCGGCCGCTGGCCGCGCCCGTGCAGCTGGGCAAGGACGCGCGCTACGTCGCCGTCTACGAGTCGCGCACCGGCGTGCTCGGCCTCGTGCTCTGGGTCGTGGTGCTCGCCGTCCGCGTGCTGATGGACGTCTCGGCAGGCATGGCCGGCTCGCACCTGGCCGAGGCGACCGGCATCATCCTGCTCGTGCTCGCCGCCAACCGGGTCGCCCGCACCGCCGTGTTCGCGGCGCGTCTCGATCGGCACGCCACGCTCGCCGCATGATGGTGTCGTGGATCCTCTGAACCGGCCGGGCAGGCTCGCCCTCGCGCTGAACATCGTCGGCGCCGTCGTCGTCGCCTGGTCCCTGGTGAGCACCCACACCGAGCATCGCCCGGTGTGGGTGCTCGTCGTCTCGCTCGTCGCGGTCGCGGCCTGGGCGCTGCGCGGGGTGTGCGCGAGGGCGGGATGGCGCACGGCGGGACTCGCGCTCGCGCTGGTCGCCGCCGTCGCCGGGGCGCTGACCGCCGCCCCCACCGACGGGATCGCGATCGTCCCCGCGGCGGTCGCTGTGCTGATCCTGATGGGCGACATCGCGTTCCCGCTGTGGGCGGCCGCCGCCGTCGTCGCGGTCTGCCTCGCGCTGGTCCCGCTCGGCGCCCTCCCGTTCGGGACGTCGGTCCCCGCCCTGCTCGGTGAGATGGGCGGCATCCTGCTCGCCGGGTTCGCCGGGCTCAGCCGCCGCCAGTTCCGGCGGACGGAGGCGCAGGCGGCGCAGCTTCGCGAGCGGGAGGCGGCGATCCGCGAGGAGGCGGCGCGGATCGCGATCGCCCGCGACCTGCACGACGTGCTCGCGCACAGCCTGGGCGGCCTCGTCATCCAGCTGGACGCGGTGGACGCCCTCCTGGAGGCGGGGGACACCGGCGCCGCGCGCGAGCGCGTCGTCGCCGCCAGGGGCCTCGCCGCCGGCGGGCTGTCCGAGGCGCGCAGGGCGGTCGCCGCGCTCCGCGAGCCGGCCGACGGCGGCGCGGCCGTCGAACCGGCCGCCTTCCGCGCGGCCATCGACGACCTCGTCTCCGCGCACCGCTCGCTCGGGGGCGAGGCGGCGCTCGCCGTCTCCGGTCGGCCCCGCACGCTCACGGCCGCGCAGGCGACGGCCCTGCAGCGCGCGCTGCAGGAGGCCCTGAGCAACGCCCGCAAGCACGCGCCGGGGCGGCCGGTGCGCGCCCGCCTTCAGTGGCAGGATGAGCGGGTGCTGCTCACCGTCTCGACCCCGCTCGGCGACGCCCCGCACGCCGCCCTCGCGGCCAGCGGCGGCGGTCACGGGATCGAGGGGATGCGCGAGCGGTTCGCCGCGCTGCCGCTCGGCGGCTCCGCGACGGCGGGGGTCGTCGGCGGCGACTTCACCGTGACGGCAGAGGCGAGGCTCGCGTGAGTGCCGAGGCGGAGCCGGCGATCCGGGTGGTCGGCGCCGACGACCAGGCGATCATCCGCGACGGGCTGGTGACGGTGCTCGGGCTGCTCCCGGACGTCGAGGTGGTGGGGGCCGCGGCGGACGGCGCGGAGGCGGTCGCGCTCGCCGTGTCCGCGCATCCCGACGTGCTGCTGATGGACCTGCGGATGCCGGTCCTGGACGGGGTCGCCGCGACGGCCCGGGTCGCGGCGGAGGCGCCGGAGACGGCGGTGCTGGTGCTGACGACGTACGCCGACGACGAGTCCATCCTCGGCGCGCTCCGGGCCGGCGCCCGCGGCTACCTGACCAAGGATGCGGGCCGGGCAGAGCTCGCCGCGGCCGTGCGCGCGGTGGCGCGCGGCCAGTCCACCTTCGCACCGGAGGTGGGCGCGAGGATCGTCGGGAGCCTGACGGCCGCCGCGCCTGCGGCCGCCCCGGACGCCGCCGCGTCCCTGATCGCGCGCTTCCCCGGGCTCACCCGGCGCGAGGCCGAGGTGCTCGCGCTGGTCGCGGAGGGCCTGAGCAACGGCGAGATCGCGTCCTCTCTCTATGTCAGCGTGGCCACGGTGAAGACGCACATCAACGCCATCTTCGCCAAGCTTGCCGTCCGTGACCGGGCGCAGGCGATCGCGCTCGTCCGCAGCTGATCGGCGTCGTGGGGTCGCCTGCGGGCCGGATCCGGCGCAGGATGGCCGCATGACGGATCGTGTGCTCGTGACAGGTGGTTCCGGCTTCATCGGCGCGCACTGCGTGCTGGCGCTGCTGACGGCGGGCTACGACGTGCGGACGACGATCCGTACACCGGCCCGCGCCGCCGACGTGCGTGCGCAGCTGGCGGCGGGCGGCTTGGAGGACGCGGGCGACCGGCTCACCTTCGCGGTCGCCGACCTGACCTCCGACGACGGCTGGGCGGACGCCGTCGCCGGCTGCCGGTACGTGCTGCACGTCGCCTCCCCGTTCCCCTCCGTGCAGCCGAAGGACCCGGACGAGCTGATCCGCCCGGCCAGGGACGGCGCCCTGCGCGTGCTCCGCGCGGCCAGGGACGCCGGCGTCGAGCGCGTGGTGCAGACCTCGTCGTTCGCGGCGATCGGCTACGGCCACGCGCCGACCGACCGGCCCTTCACCGAGGAGGACTGGACCGACCTGGACAGCGGCCGCCCCGTCACGCCGTACGCCCGCTCGAAGACGCTCGCCGAGCGCGCTGTGTGGGACTTCGCCCGCTCCGAGGGCAGCGGGATGCAGCTGGCGACGGTCAACCCGGTCGGCGTGCTCGGCCCCGTGCTCGGCCCGGACTACTCCAGCTCCGTCGAACTCGTGAAGCTGGTCAAGGAGGGACGGCTGCCGCGCCTCCCCGACGTGTGGTTCGGCGTCGTCGACGTCCGCGACGTCGCCGTGCTGCACCTGCTCGCGATGACGAGGCCGGAGGCGGCAGGGCAGCGCTTCATCGCGACGGCGGGCGACGCGATGAGCGCCAGGGAGGTCGCGCTGCTGATCCGCGGCCACCTCGGCGAGGCGGCGGGCTCCCGCGTCAGCACCAGGCTGATGCCCGACTGGATGCTGCGGGCGGCCGCCCCGTTCAGCCGCCGGGTGCGCGGGTCGCTGCCGGAGATCGGCGTCCGCAGGAACGCCACCTCGGCAAAGGCGATCGCTCAGCTCGGCTGGGATCCCCGCTCGCGCGAGGAGGCCGTCCTCGCCACCGTGGACACCCTCCCGCCGCGCCTCCGCTGACCGCCCCACCCTCCGCCGAGAGGCAGGTCGTTGTCGCCAGCCCGGGCGGAAAGCGACAACAACCTGCCACTCGACCGGGGAAGGGACGGCGGAATACGGGGAGTGCGCGCGGGGTTATACACCGAGAATGCGCCCCGGGTCAAGAAAAGACTGGACACGGCGCGTCCATTTGACATATAGTTGTTCTTTGCGCTCCCAGTCCACACATCTGCCTTCATATTGCGGTCGGCTCTGACTTTCCCCGCGCGCGCCTGGGCCCGGATCACCGGGTCAGATACGGCGTGAGCGATGCGCCTGGGAGTACTCGTCCACGAAACTACTCACCACCGACAGTAACTGGCCCGACGGGGCCCACGGAGGTTATTTCCTTGGCTGCTGCGCGCAACGCAACCAACACCGACAAGACACCCAAGAACGGACGAGCCGCATCTCGTCTCTCGTTCGCAAAGATCACGGACACCCTCACCGTTCCCGATCTGCTCGCTCTGCAGACCGAGAGCTTCGACTGGCTGGTCGG
>NZ_JBQCGZ010000046.1:0-13875 GCF_051955155.1 Leifsonia sp. | reverse complement strand
CCCGCCCCGCGCGGCCGCCGCGCGGGGCGGCGGGGCGCGCCCCGCCCCCCCCCCCCCCCCCCCCCCCCCGCCCCCCCCCCCTCCCCCCTGACCGGCGGACGAGCGTGGCCCGTCCGCGGGCGTCGAGCGCGACGCCGCCCCCTGCGGCTCAGGCGCGCTCTACAGGGGAATGTCCGGACGAGGCGATCGGGTTCCATCCGATTCGGCGGTTGCGTGGAGAGGGGACGACCGGCCTGTCTGTCGGCCGTGTTAGTCTCGCCTGGTTCGCGAACGGAGGGAACGTGCACGACTCGGAGGAGCGGTCGGACTCCGCGCTGTGGCTGGAGGCCTCCTCGGGGACCGAGCGCTCGTTCGCCGTCCTCTTCGACCGCTATCGAACGCGCGTGTTCCGCAAGGCGTACGCGCAGCTGCGCAGCGTCGCCGACTCCGAGGACGTCGTCGCCCTGGTGTTCCTGGAGGCGTGGCGGAACCGGGCCAAGGTGCGCATCGTCGACGGCTCCCTGCTCCCGTGGCTGTTGACCATCACCCACTACGTGCTGCTGAACCAGACCAGGACGGCTCGCCGGTACAGCAGGCTGCTCGCGGCGGTTCCCGCGCCGGAGCAGGAGCCGGACCACGCGGACGACGTGGTCGACCGGCTGGACAGGGATGTGCAGCTGGCCGCCGTGCGCGATGCCATGTCCGGCCTGAGCGCGCAGGAGCGATCCGTCCTCGACCTCTGTCTGGTGGAGGAGCTTCCGATTGCAACCGTCGCGGCCGTGCTGGACATTCCTGTAGGTACGGTGAAATCGAAGCTGCACCGCGGCAGGGAGAAGGTTCGCAAGCGGCTTCTCGCGCGCGGCGCGACCGCGGACTTCACCGCCCGACTGGACGGAGTGCGACCGTGAGCCCCGCGTACGACCGAGAAGACCTGCCGGAGATGACCCCGGCGCGCACCGACGCGATCCGGGACGTCCTGATGACGTCGATCAGGACGGAGCCCGAGCGCAGACGCAGCACCCTCCGCCGCCGCTTCGCGATCTGGGGTGGCATCGGCATCCTCGCGATCGGAGGCGTGGCGACGGCCGCGACCGCCGTGGTGTCGGCGCAGCAGGTCACCAACACGGACGGCGTCTACTGCTTCGCGTCTGCCGAGCGCGGCGCGAACGGCGAGTTCGACATGTCCGGGGCCACGATGTACGACCCGGAGGCGCACGGCGGGCGCGTGAAGAACGCCCTCGAGATGTGCCGGATGATGTGGCGGGAGGGCGTGTTCGACAAGGACCACGACCCGCTCGCGCCGAGCAGCGCGCCCGGCCGGGTGCCGGAGCAGCTGCAGGTCTGCGTGATGGGCGACGGGACCGCTGCCGTCGTCCCGGGGCGGCCCGGCGTCTGCCAGGCGATCGGGCTGGCCCCGGAGAAGACGGACTGACTCAGCCGAGCGTGCCCGCCGGCCGGAACACCAGGGACTCGGTCCGGTCGTTGAACGCGGGCAGGCTCGCGCAGTTCGGAGTGCAGTTGTAACGCGATCCGCCGTACGATGCGGCGTCGTACAGCGTGACCCAGCACGACGCGTACGCCTTTGCGCTGCTGATCGTGTTCTGCCAGTCCGATGACAGGCTGGGGAAGCCGTAGGTGACGCCGGAGCACGGGCCGGCGCCGTAGAAGGTGTAGCTTCCGCCGCCGTAGCCGCTGTCCCGGTACACGGTGCCGAGCACGACGGACGACGCCGCCAGCAGGCTGCGGTTCTGTGCGGTGACGCCGGCGAGGTACGCATCCACCTCGTCCTGCGTGCCGAAGCACGCCGGCGAGGCGGGCGGCGCATCCGACCCGACCGGGTCGACGCGGACGGCGCAGTAGTCGCCGGTGGTCGAAGGCGTGGCGGCGAACGCGGCCGACGGGCTGAGCGACAGGACCGCAGCGGCGGCCAGGGAGAGAAGAAGACGCATGGGACACCTCGCGTGTTGAGCGGCCGGATGGCCGGGTTGCGGTCCCGGCGGCGCCGGGACTCATAGCCGGTATGTCCATCAGGGCCGGTGCGGTTCCGTGGGAACCCCGGCGCGGGTGGCGGACATATCCCTGCATGCGACACGCATCGCGTCCCCCTCGCTCGCAGGCGGTGCAGGCCAGCGCCCCTGCCCCGGTCGACCTGGCGAGCATCCTGAGCGTCTCGGCCGCGGCGGGCGCCGTCGTCGCCTTCGGACTCCCCGGGGTGTCGTTCCTGCTCGCGGTCGCCGCCCTCCTGTTCGCCGTCGTCTCCCGACGCCGGCTGCGCGGGGATCCGCACCTACGGGGAAGCCGGCTGGCCCTGGGCGGATTCCTGATCGGCGCCGGCATCGCGCTGATCGAGGTCATCCCGGCCCTGATCGGATTCGCTCTCGTCCTGGTCGGCGGAGCCCCCAGCGGCCGGTGACCGGCCGCGCCGTGGAGAACGACCGGAGAAGACGAGGGAACCCGCGGGCGGGGACCGGACATTCCCTTTCGGCCGGTATCGCGGCCGCCGAGGGGAGCGGAGGCTCCTCGCAGGGCAATGGGGGGAACATGGGGAAGTCGTCTGCACGCAGGTCTCGTCCGCCGAAGCTGCGGCTGGTCGTCGCGGCTGCGCTGGCTCTCGCGCTCACCGGGGCGGCCTTCCCGGTGGGGGCGTCTCGAAGCGAGCCGGCGCCGCCTGATGGAAGCGCGCAGGCCACGCCGACCCCGGCCCCGACCGACCGTCCGGAGGAGGTGCCGCCCGCCGCCCGGTCGAAGGCCCTCGGCGACGGCTGGCAGGCGTCCGAGGACCGCGCCGTCACCGCCGTCGCGACGGCGCAGGGCTACACCGTGCTGGCGGCCCGTGAGAAGCAGGGGTACGCGTGGACGACCGTCGCCACCCTGTCTCGCCCTGGCATCGACACCGACACCTGGGTCGGGAACATGTGCCTGACCGCCGACGCCAAGCGCGCCGTCGTCGTATACGGGCCGCGGACCGCGGCGAACAACGAGCCGGCGATGGGCCAGGGCGGTTTCGCCGCGATCGTGGACCTGGACTCCGGCGCGGTCCGCGACCTGCCGCACCGGTACACGCTCGCCTACTTCAACCCGGGGTGCGGTGTCGGACAGAAGGTGGCACTCACGTCGTACTCCGCGGACGGGCGGACCCGCATCGTCCAGGTGGACGCGAGCAGTGGAGCGGTGGAGGACACCCAGACCGTCGCCGGCCAGCTCACCTCCGCCGTCCCGACCTCCGCGGGGATCGTGGCGGCGGGCACGAACGCCCTGGTGAAGGTCGCCGGCCAGCATGTCTCGAAGCTGCGCGCTGCCGGGGGCACGCCGTACAACCTCGTCGCGCGGGCGGGATCGCTCGCGTACGTCGACGACTCGAACGCCAGCGCAGTGGCGCATCTGCTCACCGGGAACGGACTGACCGCCGAGACCGTGGTGGCCACCGGCGCGAAGACGGCGTTCGGCCTGCAGCGCGACGGACGCGGCCGGCTGGTCCTCACCGGAACCGCGAAGGTGCGGACGAAGGACGTGGCCGCCATGAAGACGAGCAGGCGCGGAGACCGCATTTCTTCGCATTCGCGTCTCGTCGTCGCGCCGCCCGTCGCGCGTGCGGACGAGGCCGATGGCACCTCGAGCCTGGTGAGCATCGAAGCCGACAGCCAGGCCACCGGCCGCGCGCTGAGCTTCACACACGCGACGGCCGACGACGTGTCAGCGACGCAGACGCCACGTGCGCAGAAGCTGACGGTCACGGCGGGTTCGCCGACCGATCCTCTCGAGCCGGAGCGCGCCTGCGCTGTCCCGCGCAACGACCCGCACAACCAGGCCTTGCAGCCCAAGCCGCGCCAGGTCGAGTGGACGATCGATCAGGCGATCTTCGGGAACCTCCCGGTGAGCAGGCCGGCGAACTGGAAGAACCTGGGGATGCCGGCGTACTCCCCGCAGGGCCTCTTCCCGCTGCCGGCGATCAGCGGTGGCGGCAGCGGCAGGATCCCGGCCCAGATCCTGCTGGGCATCGCGGCTCAGGAGTCGAACCTGTGGCAGGCGTCCCGATACACGACCCCCGGCGTCACCGGAAACCCGTTGGTTGGCAACTACTACGGCAACGACAGCACGTCCGAGAACGACGACTTCTGGACGGTCGATTGGAACTCGGCGGACTGCGGCTACGGAGTCATGCAGATCACGGACGGCATGCGCCGGCCGGAGATGGTGCGGTCGGGCGACGCGCCGTCGCTGCCGTACGACAAGCAGCGTGCGATCGCCCTGGACTTCACGGCCAACATCGCGGCGGGGGCGCAGCTGCTCGCGACCAAATGGAACCAGACCAGGGCTGCCGGCCTGACGATCAACAACGGCGACCCCGACTACCTCGAGAACTGGTTCTTCGCCGTCTGGGCGTACAACACCGGGTTCTATCCGCAGAGCGGGGGCGAGCCCTGGGGCGTCGGCTGGTTCAACAACCCGGTCAACCCGATCTGGGACCCGGGACGCACCGCCTTCCTCGACGGCGACCCGTCCGACGCAGCGCACCCGAGCGACTGGCCGTACCCGGAGAAGGTCCTCGGATTCGCCGCGAACGCGCTCGAGCTGCCGGAGAGCGACACATCCATCGTCCCCGCGTTCCGCACGGCATGGTGGGCGGACACCGACGGTCACGGGGGCACCATCAACCGCACGCGCGTGAAGCCCCCGAAGGAGCTCTTCTGCGTCGCCACGGTTAACGACTGCCACCCTGGAGTGTCGCAGCAGCCGTCGGACCCGGAGGACTTGCCGGGTCCCTGTCTGCACCAGAACGCCCAGGGGCAGTACGACCTGCGCTGCTACTACCACGGCAACGCGACGTGGAAGCCGGACTGCGACGAGACGTGCGGGCAGGAGCTGGTGCGGTTCGATCCGCGCGACGACGAGACCTACCCGTACCAGGCCGATGCCACCAGCTTCCCGCCGAACTGCACGAGGTCGGGCCTGCCCGCCGGCGCGCTCATCGTGGACGACGTGCCGAGCGGCACGGCGCCGGTGCTCGACGGGTCGGGCCGACCGTGCTCTCCTGTCTCGACGACGGGCGCGTTCTCGCTCAGTTTCACGGGCAAGGCTGATGGCACCGTCCCGTCGAAGATGGACCTGCACCAGCTCGGCGCCGGCTTCAACGATCACTTCTACTTCAGCCACACCTACGCGTCGCCGTCGCCGGTGCGGATCACCGGCACCTGGACGCTCGGGCAGTCGTTGAACCAGTGGACGCGCGTCCTCGTGCACATGCCGGACCACGCCGGCTGGACGAACCAGGCCCTCTACGCGATCAACAACGGCGCAGGGGCGGTCGAGCACCGGTCCCTGCTGCAGCGGAACTTCGCGAACACCTGGGTGTCGCTCGGCGTGTTCGACATGCACGGCGTCCCGAGCGTGTCGCTGGCCAATTCGACGACCGACCCGAAAGCCGAGGGGAAGACGGACATCGCGTGGGACGCGGTCGCCTTCCAGCCGCTGCCGGCGAAACCGCGCGACTTCTACGTCGCTCTCGGCGACTCGTACTCGTCTGGCGAGGGCGCATCGGCCGCGGACGGGAGCGACTTCTCCCGGGCCACCGACCACGGCGGCCCGGATGACAGCCCGACCCACGACCACGCGAACAACTGCCATCGATCGACGCAGGCGTGGCCGCGCAAGGCGGACATCAACGGCAGTGGCGTCAGCGTGGGCCAGCGGGCGGACAGCTACGATTCGACGCTGGACTTCCAGTTCGTCGCCTGCTCGGGTGCCGAGACGCGCCATATGCTCCCCTACCTCACAGCGAGCGGGCCGGTGCCCGTCGACGGGAGCGGCCACGACGGGCGCGAACCGCAGAACGGGATGCTCACCCAGCTCGACAGCGGCTTCCTGGACGCGAACACGACGCTGGTGAGCTTCTCGATCGGCGGCAACGACATCAAGTTCGGCCCGGTGTTCCAGGCCTGCATCGAGGCGTTCGTCGAGCTCGGGAACTGCGCTTCGTACACGCTGCCCAACGAGCTCGAGGGCGTCGAGACCGCGACCAAGCGCCGGGCCACCCAGGAGGTGCCGACCTCGATCGAGGTGATCCTCGGTCAGATCCGCTCGCGGGCGCCGAACGCGAAGATCGTGCTCATGGGCTACCCGAAGATCTTCGCCGCCGGCTCCACGTGCGTCATGGTCGGGGACAATCAGCGGCCCTGGCTCAACGAGGTCGCCGACGACCTGAACGCGTCCTTGCAGCAGGGGGTGACCGCGTTCACGACGGCGCACCCGGGCGGACCCGCCGTGACGTTCGCGAATCCGGTGACCGCCTTCGCGGGCAGGACCCTGTGCACGACCGACACAGCGATCAACGCCCTGATCTTCGACCTCACACCGGGCGACCGGCCGCAGATCACGATTCCGGCAGGCGGCCCGAACGGCGGTCTCGGCGTCTCGATGCAGTCCTTCCATCCGAACAAGAAGGGGACGACACTGTACTCCAACGTGTTCACCCAATCGCTGCAGTCGATCGGCTACCGGCCGTGACGATCTCTGGACGCAGGAGCGCCGTCGGGGCGGCGGTCTGTGCCGCGACGACGGCGCTCCTGCTCACCGGTTGCTCCCCGTCGGCGGCGGCCTCCGCGACGGACGACCTGACCTCGAACGTCGAGGCGTTCACCACCGACCTGGAGTCGGCCGCAGGCAACGCCTCCAGCGCGAGGGAACTGATCGGAAAGACGAGCGTTCAGGACTACAGCGGCTACCGGGACGACCCGGACGCCCTCAGGATCACCGGGTCGGGCTGGTACGAAGCGGAGGATGCCGACGGCACGGCGACCATCGACCTGCTCGCGATCGGGCGAGGCGAGTCGCGCAGCTGGTTCGCAACCGACCAGGCGATCGTGGCCAGGTGCGTCGAGTTCCGGGTCCTCCTCGGCGCAGGCGCGGAGTCCGGCGTGACGCAGCGGAGGATCGCGTGCCCGGCCGGCCTGAGGAGCGCGGCGGGGATCGGCGTGCGGATGCCCGAGGTCTGACGGAGCCAGGCTCTGGGCCCGGACGCCGGGGCGCTCTGCCAGTTCCCAGGTGGGATGACGGAGGATTTCACGGTCACCCCCACGAGAAGGAACCACCCCCATGAGCTCGCTCCGCGATCACATCGAGCGCACCCTCCACGACACCGACCGTCTCCCCGCCGCCGCGACCGAGGTGGTGGCGGACACCGGCGCGATCACGCTGCCGCAGCAGTAGCCCGCTCGCGCCGGCCGATCACACGGCCGGCGATCACGGCGATGAGGAACGCGGCCGGGGGGAGGACCGCGCACACCAGCAGCGCCAGGTTCAGCGCGGTCGTCGCGTCCGCGTCCGGGATGTAGGCGACGCAGTGATCCCCGCAGTCCATGTGGGCCAGCGCGTTGCCGATCACGCCGAACAGCAGCGCGATGCCGCCGATGACAACGGCGAAGCTCGCGAACACGATCGGGATGCCGGAGGCCCTGCGGCGGTTGAGCAGGAAGACGAGCGTGACACAGCCGTCGAGCGCGGCGAGCAGCAGTGAGGACGCGACGTTACCGACGTACTCGTACCACTGCAGGGGGACGTCCTGCTCGGCGAGCACGAACACGTCGCGGTGCCAGAACGGCCCGTACTCGACGAACAGCCACACCAGCAGCACGATCACCGACCAGCCGGCGTACGCCCACCCGGCCGCACGCTCGATCCGCACCCCCATGATGTTCGGAGCGTAGCGAAGCTCCCGCCCGCTCCGCGCGCCCCCGTCCGGGTCAGGCGCGGCGGGGCATCACCTGTTTGAGCACCCGGCGGAGCTCCGCCTCGATCCGCCGCGCCTGGTCGACGGAGACGCCGCCCTCGTCGCTGCGGCGTTCCGAGCCGGCGCAGCGGTCGCCGCCGGCGACGAAGTGGATGCAGATGCGACCGTCGGAGAGGACGGGGTGGCGCTGCCCGCAGTGCCCGCACTCCCGGTACGTGAACAGTTCAGCCATGATCCGACGGTACGGGCCGGATGTTTCGGCACGATTGCGCCCGCGCGAAGGGATGATGACAGGTCGCGGTCGCCAGTCCTTGCGGCTGGTGCGCCAGCACGCGACAACGCCGAGTACATGAAGCGCGGCGCGAAGACCGACAGTGTCTTCCTGGTGTCCTTCACGTGGAAGGACGGCTTCCTCCCCGGCCTCCTTCCTACAACCGCCCCTCGACGGCACCGTCCACGACTGGTGGCTCCTGAGGAGCGGTCGTGACGACGCGTCATCCGCCCGTGGTCCCGTGCGCCCCACAGGATGGAAGACCTTGATCCAGCATCAATGGAGCACTACACTCACTATTTAAATATTGGATGCGAATACCTGTAGCTCTGTGCATCTGTGGGCAAGCAGCCATTCCGGCCCGTCACTTTGTCGTAAGGAGGTAGCCATCGGCAGCCATCCCTCCTGTCACCTCCCTCGATCCCAGAGCGGGGAGTGCGCCCGCTCGCACACAAGGGAGTCAGACCATGACACGACACCTCAGCACCATCGCGACGGCCGTCGCGATGACGGCCCTCCTCACCGCGGGCGGAGGTGCAGCAGCGGCGATGGCGGACGAGCCGGCGCCTCTCGACAGCGGCTCCGCCATCGCGCCGACCGACAGCAGCATCACGCTCGACGAGCGGGCGCCCCGCACGGGCGTTGCGCCGCTCACCGTCGTCAACATCGGCGGCGGCACGTGGAACTACGGATCCGCGATCGGCATCTGGCCGCCGAAAACCTGCTGGTCCAACTACATCCACAACAGCAAATACCACAGCTCGACGGCGATCATTGCGAACAGCAACGTCAAGGTCTACGCCAACGCCGGGTCGTGGTCCAATGCGTCCACCTGGGCCGGCGCCGCGTACACCTGCTACGCCTATTGGGCCACATACTGAGAGCGAGGTCACTCTCAGCGGCTCGTCCGGTGACAGCGGCAGTCCGGCGTGATCGCCTGTCGACCACGTCGGACAGCCGTGTTGCGTGAATCCGAGCGAGGAAACCGCCCGGCATGAGATGGCTGCTGTCCGTCCTGATGATCGGCGCTACCCTCGCCACCGCGGTCGTCGCGCTGAGCGATGCCGTGCGCCAGCGGCAAGTCCACGCACGCACCGCAGTCGATCAGATCGGATTCGGATTCGAGTGGCCTAACGACCCTGGGGCAGCGGACCCCGAGACCGCTCAGGCGATCATCGCCGAGGCTGCCGACGTCACCGCATCGAATGTCATCAGGAAGCTCGTCGTCGCCGGCAGGACGGGAAAGACCGAGATCACCTTCTTCATCCAGCTGGGGCGGCAGACGTCGGCTCTGTTCACACCGTTCACGCTCGCGCAGGGACGATGGCTTACCCGGTCCGACATGAGTGCCGGAGCAGCGATGATCTCCACCACGAGTCCGGGTGCTGGCGGCGAGAGGATAGGGGTCCCCGCCGTCCTGGCCGGCGCGTACCACCTGACCTTCGCGCCACTGCAGCGCGCGTTCGACTCCATCCCGGTCACAGGACAGTACGTGCTCGAGTCCCCGGACGGTGCCGCCCGAATCAGGTTCTTCACGCTCGTGAACGAACGACTCGCTGCGGCAGGGTCTCCCGGAATCATCTCTGCTGCGCCCGCCCCCGCCGACATCGTCCGTCCGGCCGCCAACGCAGGGCTCGTGATCCTTCCGCCGATTCTGATCGTTCTCGCGGCACTGCTCGTGTCGGCCATCGTCCTCCGCTCGGGCAAACGAATCGGAGTGCTGCGCCTCTGCGGGCATTCGATAGCGAGCGTCTGGTATCTGATCGTCGGACGATTGCAGATCGTCGCGACTCTCGTCACCGGCCTCGGCTGTGTCGCGGGCGTCGCTGTGCTTCCCGGAGCCGACCTCGCCGTCCTCGGTCAGCTGCTCGCCGCGCTGCTCGGCGTCGGTGTGCTCGGTATCACCGCGACAGCCATCCTCGCGGTGGTCATCATCTCTCGTGTACGCGTCACGGATCTCGTGAAAGGAAGGCTGTAGTGGCTCAGCAAAAGGATGCGGGCGGTTCCCGGCCACGGCGCGGGGGCCGTGGCCGGACGACCATGGCCATCGCGACAGCAGCCAAAGTGGCGTGCGGGGTCGTTCTCGCTCTGATCACGCTTCAGGCGCTGCTCCAGCTCGCGGAATTGCGCGCTCGGCAGGACCTCGTCGACGGCTGGAGCGACACTGGCCGGTACGCTGTGTTCTTCCCGCACTCCAATGGCAACGACGCGGCGGAGCTGCAGACGGGTGGCCACACTACCAAGATCGCCGAGGCCCGGGATCTCTACCCCATCCTGGATGAGGGCGGTGCGATCTTCATCGACGCCGGGAA
The DNA here is from genome assembly GCF_051955155.1 of Leifsonia sp. Classification (NCBI taxonomy): domain Bacteria; kingdom Bacillati; phylum Actinomycetota; class Actinomycetes; order Micrococcales; family Microbacteriaceae; genus Leifsonia; species Leifsonia sp. Next base: position 3,587 of record NZ_JBQCGZ010000046.1, on the reverse strand, counting down.
CTACCTGCCAGGCGCCCCCATGTCGCAGCATCTGCCGGCCTGGCCGATCAGGGTCAACCCGAACTATCTCGATCGCTATCCGATTATGGACGCGAGCGGTAGTCCGATTCGCGTCGATCACGACGAGACGTCGTGGGTTGTCGCGGTGCCTGAGCGCTATCGAGAACACGCCGCCCAAATCGAGAGCTTCTTCCGGGCGACTAGAGCCGGCGACGAGAGCATCGATGGTGCTGTCCAGGGTCAGGAACGAATGCTGAAAGAACCGGTCCCGAGCAGATTCCGGAGCCAAGGGGTTCGCATCCTCTGGACAGCTTCCGGCCAAGAGGTCTTCAGTTTCAACGCCGAAGTGAATGCCGAACGGGGCAACATGATCGTCGATCCGATCGTCGAAATCATGACCACGTCCAACAGCATGACGGTCGATCGGCTCAATTCCATCACCGGATCACTGGACACCCCGTTGAAGGTCCGTGTCGACGGCGACCCGGCTGCGGCACTGCGACGATTGCTGCCGACACTCGAATCGCTCCGCCTCGACGACAACCTCCGGGCCCTGGTCACCACGAATGAGGCGATGCTGCAGCAACTCGAGGAGCTGCGCAGCACCATGCTCTGGACGGTTGCAGTGGCCGCCTTCGCGCTCGCCGTGATGCTCGCTTTCGACGTGTCGCTCGTGGTGATCGTCTGCGACCGCCTTCGACGCACGATCGCGGTGCGCCGGCTGCATGGCATGGGTCGGGTCCGCGCGCACCGGGAGATCTTCGTCCTGCTCGGAGTCGCCTGGCTGGGCCAATCCGTCCTGGCGGGCGCGATCCTCCTCGTTCCCGCCTTTCATCCACGGGGTCCGGCCGCCCAGCGGCTCGCGGCTGGGGAACTCTCGACGCTGATCGCCATGGCTGTCGTCGTGCTCTTGACCGAACTGATTCTCGCGGCCGTTGTCGCCGGCGCCATCGAGCGTCGCTCCATGGTCGGACGCCTCAAGGAACTCTGACGTGAACCTCCACTGTGAACTTCGAAGCGTGTGCAAGAGCTATGCCGGCACGGTCGTTCTCTCCGACTTCGACCTGGCTGTCGGACGGGGCGAAATGGTCGCGATCACCGGCGCGAGCGGGTCGGGAAAGTCGACTCTTCTGAACCTGATCGGTCTGCTCGACGCCGCAGACAGCGGCGACGTCCTCCTCTGGGGACAGGCAGCGCCCCGACCGCGCACCCGCCGAGCCACTCGGCTCATCCGTGACCATCTGGGCTATCTCTTCCAGAACTTCGCGTTGATCGACAACGCCACGGTCGAACAGAATCTCGCGGTCGCCCTGACCGACCGGCGTCACGGTCGGCGGAGGAAGGACCGGTTTGCGGAAGTTCTCGAACGCGTCGGCCTACCCGGTACAGAGCGCCGCACCGTCTACTCGCTCTCGGGCGGGGAACAGCAGCGTGTCGCGCTCGCCCGCCTCCTCCTGCGGCCGCGATCCCTCATTCTCGCCGACGAGCCGACGGGCTCCCTGGACGCCTCGAACCGCGCCGTCGTGTTGGATGTGCTGCGCGAGATGAACTGGGATGGCGCGACGATCCTCATCGCGACCCACGATGGGGACATCATCGATGCGTGCAGGCGCACTGTCCACCTCTCGCGCAGGGACGGACGTACCGGTGCAGGGGCGCAGCCTCAGCGGCCTGCCCAGGGGTCGTAGTCCGCGAGCAGCGGGCCCTGGGCCGGGCGGTCGGGCTCCCGTACATGCTGGAGGTTGATCCGCACCCGGCACTACTCCGCCTGGAGGTGGCGCTCGCGCATCGCGAGGAACAGCGGGAACGCGAACGCGAGCGCGACGAGCGGGACCAGCACGATGTAGACCCAGACCCGGCGCATCCCGATGCGGCGCGACTCGACCACCATGAAGACGATCGCGGCCACCGCCGCGACCAGCACGTCGACGGTCAGCGAGCTGACGGCGGGGCCGCTGCCGATCCAGTCGCCGACGTAGTCGCGGTGCCCGGCGATCGCGAGCACGTTGAACGTCCACGTGCCGACGAGCCCGGCCAGCGCCAGCACGAGGTAGGCGATGGCGCGGCCGTTCCAGCGGCGGGTCATGCGCCGGCCTTCGCGCGGGGGGACGGCGCGGCCTGCGCGGCCGGCACCGTCTCCGCCGCCGACGGCGGCTCCAACCGGCCCCCGCCGCCGCGCGTCCCCACCGCGACCACGGCGACGGCGGCCGCGACGCCCAGCACCGCGAGCGTCCACCCGCCCCACAGGAACACGCCGTCCGGGCGCACAATCGACTGCCCCGCCAGCGCCTGGGCCGTCAGCAGCGCGAGCGTCCCCGCGTAGACGACGGTCGCGACGACCACCAGGCGCAGCCGCACGCGGTCGTCGGCGAGAGGCCGCCAGTGCCGCCCCGCCCAGCCGAGCAGGATCGCAAGGAGCGGCAGCAGCTGCAGCGCGTGCATCCCCACGAAGTGCGGAATGCGCAGGTCGCCGCCGACGGTGCTCCAGCCGAGCAGTGGGAGGCCGGGGCCGCCGTCCGGCAGCCCGACCGTGTGCGCGCCCGCGATGCCGCGGAAGTCGGACAGCTGCTGCGCCGTCGGCCCGGTCATCAGGTAGGCGAGGCCCATCCCGACCAGAGCGATCACCGCTCCGGCGCGCACCGCGAACGTGGTGGAGCGCGTGGGCAGCCGCAGGAAGAAGACGGCGATCGTGGTCAGGAAGGTGCACACGTAGAGCACGGTGATCGACACCGCCATCGTCGCCCAGACCGCCTGCGCGAGCGGCGTCGACACGTTGAAGTGGCTGGTCGTCCCGGCGGCCGCGGCGCCGACGATGAGCGCCTGCTCCACGATCAGCGCGACCGCGACGACGGTGCCGGCGGCGTGGGCGATGCGGCGCCAGCGGGGGAGGTGCGCGATCAGCCACGCCCACGTCACGCTGTAGAGCAGGATGGACAGCGAGAACTTGAGCGGCTTGGCCCACACGTCGAGACCGGTGACCTGACGCGGGTCGACGAGCAGGCCGACCAGGCAGACGAGGGTGCTCGCCAGCATCAGCGCGGCGACCGTCATCAGCGGACGGTGCCAGGCGAAGACGGACTTCATAGCGATCTTCTCTCATTCGTGACGACGGCCTGGGCCATGCGGCGGAGGCCGAGAGCGAGGGTGTCCCCGAGCACCGTCCCGACGACGACGAGCTCGGTCATGCGGGAGCGGTCGGGCAAGGTGCCGACCGTGTTCAGGTCGGCCTCCGCCTGCAGGCGGGCCGCGGCGGCGTAGCGGTCCAGGTAGTCGTCGGGAAGCGGGAAGCCGGCGTTGTCGAACGCGTCGATCACCTGGGCGGCGATGCCGCGGCCGATGTTGTCCTCGCAGTCCGCCCAGCCGGAGCGGGCGATCAGCGCATCCACGCGGTCGAGGGCGGCGGGGCTGGGAGGCGCGACATCCGGGACCGCGGAGCGGGACACCGCTTGCTGCGCGGCGTCGAACGCGTGCGCGACCGGGGCGCCCGGTTCGTCGAGGGCAGCCAGCACGCCGCGGACCGCCGCGATGGACAGCTTGCCCACCTCGAGCATCGCGCGGATCAGCCGGAGCCGGCGCTCGTGCTCCTC
>NZ_JBQCGZ010000045.1:0-23341 GCF_051955155.1 Leifsonia sp. | reverse complement strand
TTGCCATCCTGGTCGAGCAGATGCGCCGCGAGGGCTACGAGCTGACCGTCGGCAAGCCGCAGGTGGTCACCCGGAAGGTCGACGGCAAGACCCACGAGCCGTACGAGCACCTGACGATCGACATCCCCGAGGAGCACCTCGGCGCGATCACCCAGCTGCTCGCCGCGCGCAAGGGCCGCATGGAGAACATGACCAACCACGGCACCGGCTGGGTGCGCATGGAGTTCATCGTCCCTTCGCGTGGCCTCATCGGCTTCCGCACCGAGTTCATGACGACCACCCGCGGCACCGGCATCGCCAATGCGATCTCGCACGGCTACGACGAGTGGGCCGGCCCGATCGTGACGCGCAGCAACGGCTCGATCGTCGCCGACCGCTCCGGCGTCGTGACCCCGTACGCGATCATCCAGCTGCAGGAGCGCATGACCTTCTTCGTGAACCCCACCGAGGAGGTCTACGAGGGCATGGTCATCGGCGAGAACTCGCGCGCCGACGACATGGACGTGAACATCACCAAGGAGAAGAAGCTCACCAACATGCGCTCCTCCACGGCCGACACGTTCGAGTCGATGACGCCGTCGCGCCAGCTCACGCTCGAGGAGTCGCTCGAGTTCGCGCGCGAGGACGAGTGCGTCGAGGTCACCCCGGACGCCGTCCGCATCCGCAAGGTCGAGCTGGACGCCACCGCCCGCGGCCGCGCCGCCGCCCGCCTCAAGCGCCAGGACGCCTGACCGCCGCAGGCCGCCGAGCACAGGAAAACCGCTCGTGGATCCCCGGATCCCGAGCGGTTTTCCTGTGCTCGGGGGCCGATAATCGAAGCATGGGACGTTCGCGGTGGGCAGTGGTCGTGCTGGCGGGTGCGCTGGCCGTCGGGGCGGCGCCCGCGCTGACCGGGTGCAGCTTCCAATCGGCCGTGAAGGACGTCACCGGCGGCAACGTGGACATCGGCGGCAGCACCGTGCCGGCCGACTTCCCCTCGGAGGTGCCGCTGTACTCGGGCGACGTCGTGTTCGGTGCGGCCGTCGGATCCGGTGACGCGAAGGTGTGGAACGTGACCGTGAAGGTCCCGGGCGCCGACGCCTACACCGACATCGCGAAGCAGCTCACGGACGCCGGATTCGCCGGCCAGTTCGGCGCGCAGGGCCCGAACGGCGGCGGCACTGGGACGTTCTCGAACGACCGCTACGGCGTCCTCGTCGTGGTGAGCGACGCCGGAAGCAACGGCTGGGTCGCCAACTACTCCGTCTCGAAGGCGGGCGTCCCGACCCCGACGCCGCCTAGCTGAACAGTCCGGCTCCCACGTACGACCCCTCCCGCGCGCCAGGGGGCACGGCGAAGATCGCCGAGCCGACGTGCTTGAGGTACTCGTTCATCAGGTCGTTCTTGGCCAGGCGGGACTGGATGGGGATGAACTGCGTGCGCGGGTCGCGCTGGAACGCGATGAAGAACAGGCCCGCGTTGAGGCGGCCGAGCTCGTCGTTGCCGTCCACGAAGTTGTAGCCGCGGCGCAGCAGCTGGGCGCCGTCGTTCATGGTGGGGTGCGCGAGCCGCACGTGCGAGTCCGGGTCGATCTTCGTGCCGCCCGTCTTCGCCAGCGCCAGGAAGTTCGGCTCGGTGAACTCGGTGCCGCCGGAGAGGGGAGCGCCCTCGCCCTTGTCGCGCCCGACGATGCGTTCCTGCTCGCCCAGCTGCTGACGGTCCCAGGTCTCGATGACCATCCGGATCTTGCGCGCCACGAGGTAGGAGCCGCCGGCCATCCAGCCCGCTCCGTCTCCCGCGGCGGCCCACACCTGGTCCCGGACGACGCTCTCGTCCTCCGACTTGATGTTCGCGGTACCGTCCTTGAACCCGAACAGGTTGCGCGGGGTCGCCTGACTGCGCGAGGTCGATGACGTGCGGCCGAAGCCCAGCTGCGACCAGCGGATGGCGGCACGGCCGAAGGCGATGCGGGAGAGGTTGCGGATGGCATGCACCGCGACTTGCGGGTCCTCGCTGCACGCCTGCACGCAGAGGTCGCCGCCGGTGAGCGCATCCACGAGCGCATCGCCGGGGAAGTGCGGGAGGTCGACGAGCGCCGCGGGGCGGCGGGAGGCGATCCCGAACCGGTCCGCACCGGTCGCATCGACGAACAGCGACGGACCGAAACCGAAGGTGAGGGTGAGGCCGCCCGGCGGGAGGTCGAGCGCCTCGCCGGTGTCGTCCGGGGGAGCGTCCGCGGGGCCGGAGGCGGGGCCGTACGTCCCCGCCGGCCTGCCCTGCGTCATCCGCGCGGCCGCCGTCGTCCAGTCCTGCAGCAGCTCGATCAGGCCCGCCCGGTCGAGGCCGGGCGCGACGTCGAAGGCGGCGAAGTGCAGCCGGTCCTGGACCGGCGTCGTGATGCCCGCCTGGTGCTCCCCGTAGAACGGGTAGGTCGTCGCGGAGCCGGTCGTGCCCGCGCTGACGGCGCGGTCGACGGCGACGCCCGCGCCGAATCCGACGACGCCGGCACCGACCGCGGCGCCCGCGAGGCCGAGCATGCCGCGCCGGGAGAGGCCGGGGCGCTCCGCGGAGTGGTTCTCGGTCACCAGGCCTACTTGACGAGGATCGAGGTGAGCTGGCTGAGCGGCTCGCTGACCGCGTTCACGGCGTCGGAGAGCTCCTTGACCTGGGCGGTCGTGAGCTCCGTGTACGACACGTAGCCGCTGCCGGAGGTGTACTTCGCGAGCAGGCCGTCGATGGTGGCGAACTCGGCGTCCAGCTTCGTCGCGGTCGCCTTCCCGGTGCTGCCCTTCTGCAGCAGGATGTCGCGCACGGTGCCGTAGGCGACCTCGGCGCCCTCGACATTGGCCTTGAAGTCCCACAGGTCGGTGTGCGAGAACAGCTCCTCCTCGCCGCTGATCTTGCTGCGCGAGACCTCCTCCATCAGGCCGCTGGCGCCGTTCGAGATCTGGTCGAGGGTGAGCTGGAAGTCCTTGGCGTACACCAGGTCGTAGAGCTTCTGCGTGTCGGCGACGAGCTGCGCGCCGAGCTTCGCGCGCGTCGCGGCGTCGGACGGGGTGTAGCCCGCCGGTGCCCACAGGTCCTTCTCGATGCGGTGCCAGCCGGTCCACGCCTGCCCCTGCTCGAGGTCCGCCTCGCGCAGGTCGAGCGCCGGGTCGATGTCGCCGAACTGCTCGGCGGTCGGCTCGATGCGCTCGTAGAAGGCGCGCGCGGCCGGGTACTGCGTCTTCGCGGCCTGGTCGTCGCCTGCCTGGTACGCGGCGGCGAACGCCTTGGTCGCGGCGAGCAGCTGGCCGGTCTGGTCCTTGACGTAGCTCGTGTAGTTGGTCACGGCCTGCGCGACCTGCTTGGTCTCACTGGCCGTCTTGGTGTCGGCGGAGCCCTTACTGACGGTGAACGACTTCAGTGAGGTCGGGCTGCCGACCATCCCCTTCTTGCAAGCGGTGAAGTACTTCCCCTCGGCCAGCTGGACGACGTAGTTGACCGTCGTGCCGGGGCCGATGTTCTCCTTCTCGCCCGCGATGCGCAGCTTGTCCTCGGCGAGCACCTCGAACTCGTTCACATCGGAGCCCGTGTTCGTCACCTGGAAGGTGACGGGTCCGGCCGGAGCGGTGGCGGTGTCCACCGTGCACGACGAGTCGGTGAGCGTCACCGCGATGGCCTCCGCCTTCGCGGTCGCCGTGTTGGGCACGCAGCCGGTCAGGGCGATGGCGACGACGGCCGTGCCGGCCAGGGACGCCGCGATGGTGCCGAGGGGGTGCAGTCTGGGCATGGGGATGCTGTGCTTTCCGTTCGAGGGCAGTGCGGGGAGGTCGGTCCGTCGTGCTCAGGAGGCGACGGGGCTGTGCTGGGCCGTCGGCTGCGCGGGCTTCGGCGCCGGGCGGCGCGCGCCGCGGTGCTGACGCAGGTAGAAGAAGGCGACGACGGCGATGTAGCCCACCCAGGCGACCACCTGGAGCCAGGTGGGCGACGGGTTGAAGTTGAGGATGCCGGCCAGTGCGGTGCCGTACCAGCTGGACGCGGGGATGATCGCGCTGATGTCGTAGGCGTGGACGTTCGCGCCCGGCAGCACGCCCGCCTCCTGCAGGTCGCCGAGTCCGTAGGCGAACACGCCGCCGGCGACGAGGATGAGCACCGCGCCCGTCCAGGCGAAGAACGAGCCGAGGTTGATCCTGACCATCCCGCGATAGAGCAGGAAGCCGACGACGGCGGCGGTGAGCAGGCCGAGCAGGGCGCCGACGAACGGCTCCCAGCCGCCGCCGACGCTCGCGACCGTCGCCCAGACGAACAGCGCGGTCTCGATGCCCTCGCGGCCGACGCTGAGCATGGCGAGGATCACGACGCCCCAGCCGGCTCCCACCAGCACCGAGTCCAGCCTCTCGTGCAGGGTGGACTTCATCGTGCGGGCGGTCTTGCCCATCCAGAAGATCATCCACGTGACGAAGCCGACGGCGACGAGCGAGAGCGTGCCCCCGACGATCTCCTGCGCCTCGAAGCTCATGCCGTAGGGACCCCAGGTGAGCATCGCGCCGATGCCGAGCGGCACCACGAGCGCGATCCCGACGCCGATCCAGAGCTTGGAGAGGACGTCCCGCCTGCCCACCTTCACCACGTAGGCGATGAGGATGGTGACGATGAGCGCCATTTCGAGGCCTTCGCGGAGGCCGATGAGGTAGTTCGCGAGCACAGGAGGACCTTGTCAGAATCGATCTGGGGGATTGGTAAGGCTAACCTTACCTGACCGAGCCTAGATCAGCCGCACCGAGGTGTCCAGCTAGGATGCGAGAATGCTCAGCCGGATCCTGAACGCCGTCCTGCTTGTGGTGGCCGGCGCCGTCATCGGCGCGATCGGGACGGTCGCGCACCAGATCGACGTCACGTGGGGCGTGAGCATCCCGCTCGGGCTGATCGGGTCGCTGCTGGCGTACACCGCGCTGCTCGTCGGCCTTCGGCTGCTCGCCTCCAGCCGGTGGCCGGCGCTCTTCGCGGCGCTCGGCGCGATCGGCACCATCCTGCTGTTCACGCAGCAGAGCGCGGGCGGGTCCGTGCTGATCCCGAACAATCTGGCCGGGCAGATCTGGCTGGTGGCTCCCATCCTGATCGCCGCGGTGGTCGTCGCCTGGCCGGACGTCCGCGTGCGGAACGCGGCGGGCGCCAGGACGTCCTAAGCTAGGGGAGAAGCCTCCCGCTCTCGCGAAGGGATTGAAGAAGCACCGTGACCTACGTCATCGCCCTCCCGTGTGTCGATGTGAAAGACCGGGCCTGTATCGACGAATGCCCCGTCGACTGCATCTACGAGGGTGAACGGTCGCTGTACATCCACCCCGACGAGTGCGTCGACTGCGGAGCCTGCGAGCCGGTGTGCCCGGTCGAGGCCATCTACTACGAGGACGACCTGCCGGAGGAGTGGGCGGACTACTACAAGGCCAACGTCGAGTTCTTCGACGACATCGGCTCCCCGGGCGGCGCGGCCAAGGTCGGCGTGATCGCGAAGGACCACCCGCTGATCTCCGCCCTGCCGCCGCAGGCGCACTGACGTGGCGCTGAGGGAGCTCCCGGACTACCCCTGGGATCTCATGGCGCCGTACGCGGAGCGTGCGCGCGCCCACGCGGACGGGATCGTCGACCTCTCCATCGGCTCGCCGGTGGACCCGACGCCCGCGCTGATCCGCGACGCGCTCGCGGCGGCGACGGACGCGCACGCCTATCCGCAGACGATCGGGACGCCGGCGCTGCGCGAGGCGATCGTGGACTGGTTCGCGCGCAGGCGCGGGGTGCCGAACCTGACGGTGGACAACGTCCTGCCGACGATCGGCTCCAAGGAGCTGGTCGCCTTCCTGCCGTTCATGCTCGGCCTCGGCGAGGGCGACGTCGTGGTGCACCCGCGCGCCGCATACCCCACCTACGCCATCGGCGCCGCGATGGCGGGCGCCGAGGCGCTCGCCAGCGACGATCCGGCCGAGTGGCCGGAGAACACCCGGCTGATCTGGCTGAACAGCCCGGGCAACCCGGACGGCCGCGTGCAGTCCGTGGACGAGCTGCGCGCGGCCGTCGCCCGCGCCCGCGAGCTCGGGGCGTATCTCGCGAGCGACGAGTGCTACGCGGAGCTGGGCTGGGAGGCGCCGTGGGACGCGGACCGCATCCCGAGCGTCCTCGACCCGCGCGTGATCGGCGACGACCGCAGGAACATCCTGGCCGTGTACTCGCTCAGCAAGCAGTCGAACCTGGCGGGCTACCGCGCGGCCTTCGTCGCCGGCTGTCGCACCGTGGTCGGCCGGCTGACGACGGTCCGCAAGCACGCCGGGCTGATGCTCCCCGCCCCGCTGCAGGCCGCGATGGTGACCGCGCTCGGGGACGATGCGCACGTGGTGGAGCAGCGCGAGCGTTACCGCGCGCGGCGGGAACTGCTCGTGCCGGCGCTGAGAGCGGCCGGTTTCCGGATCGATCGCAGCGAGGCAGGGCTCTACCTGTGGGCGACCGAGGGACGCGATGCCTGGGACAGCATCGGGCGGCTCGCGGAGCTCGGCATCCTGGCCGGTCCCGGGCACTTCTACGGCGACGTCTACCCGGACCACGTGCGGCTCTCGCTGACCGCGACGGACGAGCGGATCGCTGCGGCCGCCGAGCGGCTGCGTGCCTTTGGAGAGACCCTCTAACCGCATCCGCATCCCTTTGCGTGATGCGACAGTTGCCGGGCTCGACCACTAGGCTGTACTGGCACGACTTCATGTGCGGCGCTGCCACGATCAGCGCGCGAAGCACCCGACTAACCCCAACCAGGAGGCGTTGTGAGCGGACTCGGCACCGAGAAGGCACCGGTGGTGCAGGGCGGAACGGCCGACGGCGAGGCGGCCGTGGCGGAGCTGCGCTACCCGGGTGGTGTGGCCGAGTTCCCGATCCTGTCGAGCACGCAGGGCGCCTCCAGCATCGACCTCTCGTCGCTGACCAAGCAGACCGGGCTCACCAGCCTGGACTACGGCTTCGTCAACACCGCGGCGACGCGCTCCGAGATCACCTACATCGACGGCGATGCGGGCATCCTGCGCTACCGCGGCTACCCGATCGAGCAGGTCGCGGAGAACTCGACCTTCCTCGAGGTGGCCTGGCTGCTCATCCACGGCGAGCTGCCGACGGCGGACGAGCTGGCCGACTTCGACGAGCGCATCCGCCGGCACACGCTGCTGCACGAGGACCTGCGCCGGTTCTTCGACGCGCTGCCGCACGACGCGCACCCGATGTCGGTGCTCTCCAGCGCCGTGTCCGCGCTGTCGACCTTCTACCAGGACTCGCTGAGCGTGCACGACCCGGAGCAGGTGGAGCTCTCCACCATCCGGCTGCTCGCGAAGCTTCCGGTCATCGCCGCCTACGCGCACAAGAAGAGCCTCGGCCAGGCGTTCCTCTACCCGGACAACTCGCTGAGCTTCGTCGACAACTTCCTCCGCCTCAACTTCGGAACGCTCGCCGAGCCGTACGAGGTGAACCCGGTCCTGTCGCGGGCGCTGGAGCGTCTGCTGATCCTGCACGAGGACCACGAGCAGAACGCGTCGACGTCGACGGTCCGCCTCGTCGGCTCGACGCAGGCCAACCTGTTCGCGTCGGTGTCGGCCGGCATCAACGCGCTCTACGGTCCGCTGCACGGCGGCGCGAACGAGGCCGTGCTGCAGATGCTGGCGGGCATCCGCGACTCCGGCGAGAGCGTGCAGAAGTTCGTCGAGCGGGTGAAGAACAAGGAGTCCGGCGTCAAGCTGATGGGCTTCGGGCACCGCGTCTACAAGAACTTCGACCCGCGCGCCAAGCTGGTCAAGCAGTCCGCGGACGAGGTGCTCTCCGCGCTCGGCGTTCACGACCCGCTGCTGGACATCGCCAAGGAGCTGGAGGAGGTCGCGCTCGCCGACCAGTACTTCATCGACCGCCGGCTGTACCCGAACGTCGACTTCTACACCGGCGTCATCTACAAGGCGATGGGCTTCCCGACCCGGATGTTCACCGTGCTGTTCGCGATCGGACGCCTCCCCGGCTGGATCGCGCACTGGCGCGAGATGATGCTCGACCCGGCGACCAAGATCGGCCGCCCGCAGCAGCTCTACGTCGGCTCCGCCGAGCGCGCCTGGCCCCAGCGCTGACCCGCGCGGCCCGCTGACCCGCCGCTCGCCGCCGAGCACAGGAAAAACGTCCCGATCCGCCCGGATCCGGGACGTTTTTCCCGTGTTCGGGGATGCGATGCCGACGAGCGGTTGGCCATAGTAAGCTGAAGATATACTGAGACAGTATGCTACACTCCGGTACACGCGTTCTAGGGCTGTGTGTAGGAGTGTGAAATGAGATGAGATTCAGAGCGCTGGCCGTCGCAGTTGCTTTCACGATGTCGTCTACCGCCGCCGCAAGCCCTGGAGCGGGCTCACCGGTCGAGTCGCCGAAGCTGACCGCGGAGACCCGCGTCGTCGACCGAACCTCAGAGAAGATGCCGGTCGATGCTGCGGCCATGGATTCTCTCCGGGCTCGCGCGCGGGCGACGATCGATATCCCCACCACGTCCGTGGCCGCGAAACCCATCCCGTTGCCGCCGGACGTCGCCATCCGGCCTGGAGAGACCGTCCAGGTCGATTACAGCGATGGCGTTGCTGTGCACCGTATGCTCGCGCCTGCCTGCACATCCACTTCCACCGTCGACACGCCGTACGTCTCTGGCGGCTATGCGTGGTCCTACCACACGCACGGTCTCAGTGCGGGCTGTCCGGGATCGGCGTCCGTGAACGGGATCCTCTCGTCGCTAGCGCCTCCGTGGTGGTGGCAGCGTGACTTCACGACGGTCACGGTGACACCGGGTTCGACGCTGTATTGGCCGACCAACAGGAAGTGCGAGAGCGGCGGAGCGACCTCGTGGCATTCCGAGAATGCCATCGGCTCGTCGGTCACGGCGCTGTCGCCGGACAGAAGCCTGGCGTGCAACCCGGGATAGCTGGCGCACGGAGGAATAAGGAGGAGTCATGGTCACGACGGACGCTCCCGCGCTCGCGAGCAGGCGACGACATCGCGTCGGCCACGTTCTCGGCGCGGTCATGCTCGGTGTCGTAGCGGGCCTCGGCGGCTCGTACCTCGTCGCGCTCGCGGCGACAGCGCGGCTCCCCGGCGACTTCTCTGTCGATCCGCTGGTACTGGTCATGCTCGCTGGCGTGGCTGCGCTCGGAGTCGCCGGCGGGCGGCGCTGGCCGGTCGCCGGGCTGACGGCGGGAATCCTCATCCTGGTGCTCGTGGCGTTCGCCGTCGTCTGTCGTCTGGCCTGGTCTTCGTCGGATTCGGCATGGCTGGATCCGTTCAACGCGATCGCGTTCGGCGCGGCGAGCGGCTACCCGGCGATGCTCGGGGCCGTGCTCGCAACCAGCTCCGCCCTGGGGCTGCAGCGCCGCAGGGCGGCATTGCGCGAGGGCGCCCACGCGTAACCGCGGTCTCCGGCCCCGGAGGTGCGGAGCGGGTCAGGGGGTGAGGGTGAGGGTCTGGGCGGCGGCGGAACGGACGGCGGACGGGGTGAAGGGCCACGGGCGGGTCTCGTTCTTCGCCCAGAGGGCGGCCTGGTCGGCGTAGTGCGGGTCGAAGGCGTGCCCGGACGCTCCGGTCAGGTTCACCCACGTGCTGCGGTCGAAATCCGCGAGGTCGACCACCATCCGCATCGACGGCACGCGGTCCACCTGGTAGCCGACGGACGCGTCCCAGCCGGTGGCGTCGACGATGCTCGACCCGCCGCCCACCGGGTACGGCCCGCGGTTGAACAGCCACTCGATCGGGGCGATCCCCGAGGCGCCGAAGGACGCGTTCGTCAGCTCGAGCGTGTGCAGCCGGTCCCAGCGCCACGACGCCGGGTCACCGCCGAGCCGCTCCCGGGCCTCCGCCCACGCCCGGTTGGCCGCGTACTCGATCATCTCGTCGCGGTCGGCGACGCCCAGCTTGCTGTCCGCCCACCACGCGGAATCCGGCCGCTTGACCAGGTCGGCGACCACCTGGAACCAGCGGTCGCCGCCTGACGGCGCCGCGGAGGCGGGGATCTTGCGCGCGAACGCGTCGGCGAGGAGGTTCTTCCAGAACACCGCGAAGTACGCGGCGGCCGCGCTGTCTGCGTCGTCCCGGAAGTCCCAGCGGGAGAGCAGGGCCGCACCCTGGGCCGCGCCGGAGCTCGGGTCGGCCTTTTCGCCGACCGCCACGATCAGGGGTGCGAGCGTCGCCGCGTTCGCGTCGTAGGTGTCCGACTGGATGGCCGACATGTCCTTCGCCGTCACCTTCTTCCCGCCCGCGAGCAGCTTCTGCAGCCGCAGCTGGATCTGGTTGGCCCGGTACCCGGCGTCCCAGTCGCGCGTGATCATGGCGGGGTACTGCGGGCCGACCGCCGCGTTGTTGGCGGTCACGATGGAGCCGGAGGGCGGGTTCAGCACGCTCGGGAGCCGCTCGTACGGGATCGTGCCCACCCAGCCGTACGCGCTCGTCCAGCCGGGGACCGGCACGGTGCCGTCGCCCTTCGCACGGATCGGGATGCTGCCGGGCGCCTGGTAGCCGATGTTGCCGTCCACGTCGGCGTAGAGCAGGTTCTGCGACGGCACCTGGAACGCGGTCGCGGCCTTCCGGAAGCTCGCCCAGTCGCGCGCGGTGTCGAAGGCGAAGATCGCGCCCGCCGTCGGGCCGGGCGTGAGCGCCGTCCACTGCAGGGACAGCTGGAACTTCTGGGCGGGGACGCCGAGCTTGCCCGCCTGATCTTTGGCGATCGTGCCGTACCCGTCGCTGAGGTCCGTGACGATCGGTCCGTGCCTGGTCGAGCGGACGCGCAGCTTCACATCGTCGCCGCCCGCGACTCGGATGGTCTCGGTGCGGATGGTCAGCGGGAGCTGCGTGCCGTCGTACTCGTAGGTGTCGCCCGTCACCTTCTCCACGTACAGGTCCGCGACGTCGGGGCCGAGGTTCGTGAAGCCCCAGGCGATGCGGTCGTTGTGCCCGATGATCACGCCGGGGAAGCCGGAGAAGCTGTAGCCGGCGACGTCGAACGGGCACGTCGGGCCGACGGCCGCGCAGTGCAGGCCGACCTGGTACCAGACCGACGGCATCGAGGCGCCGAGGTGCGGATCGTTGGCGAGCAGCGGCTTGCCGGTCGCGGTGTGCGCGCCCGCGACCACCCACGAATTCGAGCCGATGTCGTCCCCGGCCGGCCCCATCAGCCGCGGCAGCGCGTCGACGCTCTCGGCGACCTGCTGTAGCTCGGCGCGGTAGTCGGCGGCGGGCACGGACGCGAGCGGGTCCGTGCCCGTCGCACCCTGGGCCGCTCCGGCGCTCCCGCCGTCGCGCACGGGCTTCGCGTCGGGCGTGACGGCCGAGGCGTCGCCGCCGCCCAGCCCGGTGATCGTCGGGTGGCCGGCGTAGTCGTAGCCGGGATGCAGTTCCGCGACCTGCTCCGGCTTCAGGGTCGTCGCGAGCAGCGCCCTGTCGATCTCGTCCTCGAGGTTGGAGCGCAGGTCCCACGCCATCGCCTTCAGCCAGGCGACCGAGTCGGCCGGCGTCCACGGCTCGGGGGAGTAGCCGGGGTTCTGGATGCCGAGGATCGCGTACTCCAGCGACAGGTCGGCGCCGGTGTGGTCCTTGAGGTAGGCGTTCACCCCGTCCGCGTAGTCCTGGTAGTAGCGCAGCGTCGTCGGATCGAGCAGCTTCACCTCCTGCTCGGCCACCCGCCGCCAGCCGAGCGTGCGGA
The DNA here is from genome assembly GCF_051955155.1 of Leifsonia sp. Taxonomy (NCBI): domain Bacteria; kingdom Bacillati; phylum Actinomycetota; class Actinomycetes; order Micrococcales; family Microbacteriaceae; genus Leifsonia; species Leifsonia sp. Next base: position 11,637 of record NZ_JBQCGZ010000045.1, on the reverse strand, counting down.
TGAACGTGTCGGTGGGCACCTGGCTCGCCCCGAACAGCTCGGAGAGCCGGCCGGAGGTGACGTGGCGGCGGAAGTCCATCTCCCAGAACCGGTCCTGCGCGTGCACGTAGCCTTGCGCGCGGAACAGGTCGTCCGCGGTTCTCGCGGTGATCTGCGGGACGCCCGCCGCGTCGCGCGCGACGGTCACCGGGGCGCTGAGCCCCGCGAGCCGGAGCGTCCCCGAGGTCTGCGGGAACGACCGGGTCACCGTCCACACCCCGATGCCTCCGGCGACGACCGTGAGCACGAGGACGGCGGCGAGCACGATGCCGAGCGCCCTCAGGATGCGGTGGTGCAGTCTCAGCCGGGGGGTGTCGTCGCCCACGAACGCTCCTCACGCTTGGTCACTCGTTGCGCTTCCTTGGACTGTAACCTACGGCGGTGACGCCGCTGCTCCGGGGCCTCGGGCGCTCAGCGGCGATCGGCGGACGGCTCGATGAGGAAGCTGCCGCCGGAGAGCTCGATGACGATCTCCCGCTCCGGCGTCGTGCGGGCCGAGCGGACCGTGTCACCCTGCAGCGACCGGATCGCTTCGCGGAACCCCGGATCGCCGAACCGGTGCACGCGGGATCCGACGATCACCGCGAACCAGTGCGGCATCGTCACGACGGCGTCGCGCTCGCCGGCGAACTCGAGCTGAGGCCGGTCGTTCTCGAACGTCACGCGTTCGAACGTCGCGCCGCGCAGCTGCCCGACGAGCCGGGTGGTCTCGGCGGACCATTCCCGCGCCGCCGCGCTCCTCGCCCGCTCGCGCAGCCGGAGACGACGGGTGACCGCCGCCATCGCCGCCACCAGGCCCGCGCAGACGACGAACATCACAGCGCCCAGTGCCGCATACGTCACGTCGACGATCCTCGCAGATCGTGGCCGCCTGCCGGATGCGGCGCCGCGTTCAATCCCTGCGACGGCGACCGTCCCCGAAAGAACCTCAGCGCGAGGTGAGCGCCGACCAGGCCATGCGTTCGAGCACCGGCCGGACCGTCGCGGCCGCGGCGTGCGCGGAGCCGACCCGTGCCGAGTGCGGTGTCGAGTTGATCAGGCCGAAGGTGGCCTGCACGCGCAGGCGCAGCTCGTCGGGCTCGACGGCCGGGTGCAGCTGGCCGAGGACGCGCATCCACACCTCGATGTAGCGGCGCTGCAGCCGGCGGACCTCGCGCCGTTCGGCCTCCGGCAGCGCGTCGAGGTCGCGGTCCTGGACGCGGATCGTGTCCGCCTCGGTGAGGGCGAAGTCGACGTGGAAGGCGATGAGGGCGCGCAGTGCGGACGCCGGGTCCGCCGCCTCCTGCTCGACGGCCGTCCCGCCGGAGAGCAGGCCATCGCTGACGCCGACCAGGAGGGCGGCGAGCACCGCCTGTTTGGACGCGAAGTGTCGGTACACCGCGGGCCCGCTCACGCCGGCGGCGGCGCCGAGGTCCTCGATGGACACGCCGTTGAAGCCGCGCTCGGCGAACATCCCCGCCGCTGCGGCGAGCAGCGCGGCGCGGCGGTCCGCCTTCGCCTGGCTGCGCTGCGTCGGCCGGGCGAGCGGCGCCTCCTCTGCGGTGGCGGGCTCGGTCATGGGGCTCTCTTCCGGGGTGGATGCGCCCGGGTGCTGGACAACCGGGTTAATGAACACTAACCTAAATTCGAGTTAGCGACCACTAACTCATGTCGATGGAGACAGCATGCCAACAGCAACCCGAACGGCCGCAGTGACCGACGAGCGCTTCGAGCAGAACGCCGCCGCCCAGCGGGCGCTGGTCGACGACCTGCGGGACCGGCTCCGCGTCGCGGCGGCCGGGGGCCCGGAGCGCGCCCGCGAGCGGCACGTGGCGCGCGGCAAGCTGCTGCCGCGCGACCGGATCGACGCGCTGCTCGACGCCGGCAGCCCGTTCCTGGAGATCGCGCCCCTCGCGGCGACCGGGATGTACGGCGACGAGAGCCCCGCTGCCGGCCTGATCGCCGGGATCGGGCTCGTCGCGGGACGGCACGTGATGATCGTCTGCAACGACGCCACCGTCAAGGGCGGGACCTACTACCCGATGACGGTCAAGAAGCATCTGCGGGCCCAGGAGATCGCCCTGGAGAACCGTCTCCCATGCGTCTACCTGGTCGACTCCGGCGGCGCGTTCCTGCCGATGCAGGACGAGGTCTTCCCCGACCGCGACCACTTCGGCCGGATCTTCTACAACCAGTCGCGGCTCTCCGCCGCGAAGATCCCGCAGATCGCGGCCGTGCTCGGCTCGTGCACCGCCGGTGGCGCGTACGTCCCCGCGATGAGCGACGAGACCGTGATCGTGCGCAACCAGGGCACGATCTTCCTCGGCGGGCCGCCGCTGGTGAAGGCGGCCATCGGCGAGGTCGTCACGGCGGAGGAGCTTGGCGGCGGCGACCTGCACGCCCGCACCTCCGGGGTCGTCGACCACCTCGCCGAGGACGACGAGCACGCGCTCGCAATCGTCCGCGAGATCGTCGCGACGCTCCCCGCTCCCGCCGCGCCCGCCTGGGAGGTGCTGCCCGCCCGCGAGCCGGACGCGGATCCGGCCGAACTGTACGGCGTCGTGCCGGTCGACGTGCAGGCGCCCTACGACGTGCACGAGGTGATCGACCGCCTCGTCGACGCGGGCGGGTTCAGCGAGTTCAAGCCCGAGTACGGCGCCACGCTCGTCACCGGTTTCGCTCGCATCCACGGCCATCCCGTCGGCATCGTCGCGAACAACGGCGTGCTGTTCAGCGAGTCGGCGCTCAAGGGCGCGCACTTCATCGAGCTGTGCGACCAGCGCGGGATCCCGCTGCTGTTCCTGCAGAACATCTCCGGCTTCATGGTCGGCCGCGACTACGAGGCGGGCGGCATCGCCAAGAACGGCGCCAAGATGGTGACCGCAGTGGCGACCACCCGGGTGCCGAAGCTGACCGTCGTCATCGGCGGCTCGTTCGGCGCGGGCAACTACTCGATGTGCGGACGGGCGTACTCGCCGCGGTTCCTCTGGATGTGGCCGGCGGCCCGGATCTCGGTGATGGGCGGCCAGCAGGCGTCGAGCGTGCTCGCGACCGTCAAGCGCGACCAGCTGGAGGCGCGCGGCGAGGAGTGGAGCGCGGAGGACGAGGCGGCGTTCCGCGCCCCGATCGCCGCGCAGTACGAGGAGCAGGGCAACCCGTACTACTCCACCGCCCGGCTCTGGGACGACGGCGTGATCGACCCGGCCGAGACCAGGACCGTGCTCGGCCTCGCCCTGGACGTGTGCTCCCGATCCCCGCTCCCCGACACGGCCTTCGGCCTCTTCCGGATGTGATCGCCGTGGCCGTCCCGTTCTCGACCGTCCTCGTCGCCAACCGCGGCGAGATCGCCTGCCGCGTCATCCGCACGCTGCGCAGGCTGGGCATCCGCTCGGTCGCCGTGTTCAGCGACGCCGACCGCGACGCCCCGCACGTCGATCTCGCCGACATCGCGGTGCGGATCGGCCCAGCCGCCGCGCGCGAGAGCTACCTCGACGTTGAGGCGATCGTCGCCGCGGCGCGCGCGAGCGGCGCCCAGGCCGTCCATCCCGGGTACGGCTTCCTGTCCGAGAACGCGGCGCTCGCCGAGGCGTGCGCCGACGCGGGGGTCGTCTTCGTCGGTCCCGGCGTGCACGCGCTCGAGGTGATGGGCGACAAGATCGCCGCCAAGCGCGAGGTCGCCGGGTCCGGCGTCCCGACCATCCCCGGCATCGCCGAGCCCGGGCTCGGCGACGCGGCGCTGATCGCCGCCGCCGAGCGGATCGGCTTCCCCGTGCTCGTCAAGCCCTCCGCGGGCGGCGGCGGCAAGGGGATGCAGGCCGTGCGCACGCCGGACGAGCTGCCGGAGGCGCTCCGTGCGGCCCGGCGCGTCGCCGCGGCCGCGTTCGGCGACGACACCCTGTTCCTGGAGCGTCTGGTCGACGCGCCCCGGCACATCGAGGTGCAGGTCCTCGCGGATACGCACGGCGGCGTCGTGCACCTCGGCGAGCGCGAGTGCTCGCTGCAGCGCAGACACCAGAAGGTGATCGAGGAGGCGCCGTCGCCGCTGCTCGACGCCGCGACGCGCGAGCGGATCGGGCAGGCCGCGTGCCGGGTGGCCGCGAGCGTCCACTACGTGGGGGCGGGCACCGTCGAGTTCCTGGTCTCCGCGCAGGCGCCGGACGAGTTCTTCTTCATGGAGATGAACACCCGGCTGCAGGTGGAGCATCCGGTCACCGAGCTCGTCACCGGGCTCGACCTGGTGGAGTGGCAGCTGCGCATCGCGGCGGGCGAGCCGCTCGGCTTCGGCCAGGACGATGTGCGCCTGAGGGGGCACGCGGTCGAGGCGCGGGTCTACGCCGAGAACCCGGAGCGCGGCTTCCTGCCCGGCGACGGGACCGTGCTCGCTCTGCGCGAGCCCGTCGGCGACGGCATCCGGGTGGACAGCGGCATCGCTGCGGGGGTGCCGATCGTCACCGACTACGACCCGATGCTCGCGAAGGTGATCGCCTGGGGCGAGGACCGCGCGAGCGCGATCGCGCGACTGGATGCCGCGCTCGCCGCGACGAGCATCCTGGGCGCGGTGAGCAACGTGGCGTGGCTGCGGGAGCTGCTCGCCGACGACGACGTGCGGGCCGGGACGATGGACACCACTCTGATCGATCGCCGGTTCTCCGAGCTCACGCCCGTTCCGCCCACGCTCCGGGAGCTCGTCGCGGCGGCGCTGGTCGCGCACGACGTGCGTTCGCGGAACACACCGACCGCGGTGGGACCGCTCTGGGGCGCGCCGTCGGGCTGGCGGCTGGGCGACGCGCGCCCGGTCGCCTACGACGTGGACGGCGCGCGCGTCGACGTGCACGCGGGCACCGTCGAGGTCGACGGCGAGACGCACACCGCCTCCCTCCGGCTGGTCGAGGGCGAACCGGCGACCGCGCTGCTGACGCTGGACGACGTCACCACCCGGTTCGACGTCGCGCGCGACGGCGACACCGTGTGGCTCGGCTCCGGCGGCCGCGCGCGGGCGCTGCGGCTCCGCGACGCCGCCACGCGGGTGGCGGACGCCCTCGCGGCGCTCGACCGCGCCGAGGCGGCCGCGCATCCCGAGCTGCGCTCGCCGATGCCGGGCACCGTCGTCGCCGTCCCCGTCGCCGACGGCGCCGACGTGCGGGCGGGGGACACCGTCGCCGTCGTCGAGGCGATGAAGATGGAGCACCGCCTGCTCGCGCCGGTCTCCGGCGTCGTCCGGCTGAGCGTCGGCCCCGGCGACCTGGTCACGCTCGACCAGCTCGTCGCCACGGTGGACGCGGTGGACGCGGAGGATGCGGACGCTCCGGACACCCCGGACGCGGCAGACGTGCCCGCGACCTCCGCCCAGAACGTCCCGCCGGCACTCGCGGCGGACCTCCCAGAGCCGACACGATCGGCCGAACTGCACCGGACCGTCACCACAACAGACAGGAACCTCCCATGACCATGCAGATGTCCCGCTCCGCGGCCGCCGACACCGACGTCGCGGGCTTCGAGCTCACCGAGGAGCAGCGCCGCCTGCGCGACACGGTGCGCGAGTTCGCCGACACCGTCGTCGCGCCCGCCGCCTACGAGTACGACACCAAGCGCAGCCTTCCCTACGACATCATCGCCGAGATGGGCAGGATGGGCCTGTTCGGGCTGCCGTTCCCCGTCGAGTACGGCGGAGCCGGCAAGGACTACCTCTCGCTCTGCCTCGCTGTCGAGCAGCTCGGCCGCGTCGACCAGTCGATCGGCGTCACCCTGGAGGCGGGCATCGGCCTCGGCGCCATGCCCATCTACCGCAACGGCACCGAGGAGCAGAAGCAGGAGTGGCTGCCGATGCTCGCGCGCGGCGAGGCGCTCGCCGGGTTCGGGCTGACCGAAGCGGAGGCCGGCTCGGACGCGTCGGGGACGAAGACGACGGCCGAGCTGGTGGACGGCGAGTGGGTGATCAACGGCACCAAGCAGTTCATCACGAACTCGGGCTCCGAGATCACCAAGCTCGTCACGATCACCGCCGTGACCGGCGAGCAGCGCAGGGCGGACGGCTCGATCAATAAGGAGTTGTCGGCGATCATCGTGCCCACCGGCACGCCCGGCTTCGTCGCGGAGCCGGTCTACGACAAGGTCGGCTGGCACACCTCGGACACGCATCCGCTGACGCTCACCGACGTGCGCGTGCCGGAGGCGAACCTGCTCGGCGAGCGAGGCCGCGGCTACGCGAACTTCGTCGCGACGCTGGACGAGGGCCGCGTCGCCTTCGCCGCGCTCTGCACCGGCGCCGCCCAGGGCTGCCTGGAGGAGGCGATGCGCTACGCCAAGAGCCGCAACGTGTTCGGGCGGCCGATCGGCTCCAACCAGTACATCGCGTTCAAGATCGCCCGCATGCAGGCCCGTGTTCACGCGGCCCGGCTGGCGTACTACGACGCGTGCTTCAAGCTGATGGCGGGGGTGCCGTTCAAGATGGAGGCGTCCATCGCCAAGCTGGTCGGCAGCGAGGCGGCGATGGACAACGCGCGCGACGCCACGCAGATCTTCGGCGGCTACGGGTTCCTCAACGAGAACCCGGTGGCGCGGCACTACCGCGACTCGAAGATCCTCGAGATCGGCGAGGGCACCAGCGAGGTCCAGCTCATGGTGATCTCGCGCGCCCTCGGCTTCGAGTCCTAACCTGACCGCAGGCCGCCGAGCACAGGAAAAGCGTCGCGGATGAGCCGGAAGAGCAACGGTTTCCCTGTGCTCGGCGGCCCGGAACGCAGAAGAGGGGAGAGGGACGGGTGATCGACAAGAGGGTGGAGAGCGCGGCGGAGGCGGTCGCTGACATCGCGGACGGCAGCACGCTCGCGGTCGGCGGCTTCGGGCTCTGCGGCATCCCGAGCGCGCTGATCCAGGCGCTGCTGGAGGCCGGCAGCTCCGATCTGGAGGTGGTGAGCAACAACTGCGGCGTCGACGACTGGGGCCTCGGCCTGCTGCTGGCCGAGCACCGGATCCGCAAGATGATCAGCTCCTACGTCGGCGAGAACAAGGAGTTCGCCCGGCAGTTCCTCTCCGGCGAGCTGGAGGTGGAGCTGACCCCGCAGGGCACGCTCGCCGAGAAGCTGCGCGCGGGCGGGGCCGGCATCCCGGCCTTCTACACCCCGGCCGGGGTCGGAACGCAGATCGCGCTCGGCGGGCTGCCGCGGCGTTACGCCGCCGACGGCTCGGTCGCGGTCGCGAGCGAGCCGAAGGAGGTGCGGACGTTCGACGACGCCGAGTACGTGCTGGAGCGCTCGCTCCGCCCCGATTTCGCCCTCGTGCACGCCGCGAAGGGCGACCGGCACGGCAACCTGGTCTTCCACGCCGCGGCGATGAACTTCAACCCGCTGGCCGCGATGGCCGGCCGGATCACGATCGCCGAGGTCGAGGAGCTCGTCGAGCCGGGCGACATCGACCCGGGCGAGGTGCACCTGCCCGGCATCTTCGTCCAGCGCGTCGTGCACGCGCCCGGGATCGAGAAGCGGATCGAGCGCCGCACGGTCGCGGCGCCCCAGGAGCAGTCGCACGAGCAGGACGGGAGCGCACGATGAGCCTCAGCCGCACCGAGCTGGCCGCGCGGGTGGCGCGCGAGCTGGAGAACGGGCAGTACGTCAACCTCGGCATCGGGATGCCCACCCTCATCCCGAACTACATCCCGGAGGGCGTCGAGGTCATCCTGCACTCCGAGAACGGCGTGCTCGGCGTCGGACCGTACCCCTCCGACGCGGATGTCGACCCCGACCTCATCAACGCGGGCAAGGAGACGGTGACCGTGAAGCCCGGCGCCGCCTACTTCGACTCGTCGCTCTCGTTCGGGATGGTGCGCGGCGGCCACGTCGACATCGCCGTGCTCGGCGCGATGGAGGTCTCCGCCGCCGGCGACCTGGCCAACTGGATGATCCCCGGCAAGATGGTCAAGGGCATGGGCGGCGCGATGGACCTGGTCTTCGGTGCCAAGCGGCTGATCGTGATGATGGAGCACGTGGACAAGGAGGGCCGCCCCAAGATCCTCGCCGACTGCACCCTGCCGCTGACCGGAACCGGCTGCGTCGACAGGATCATCACCGACCTCGGTGTGATCGATGTGACGCCGGACGGCCTGGTGCTGCGCGAGGTGGCCCCCGGGGTCACCGTCGACGAGGTCGTCGCCGCGACGGGCGCGCCGCTCGCGGTCGAGCTGGAGGACGCACGATGAGAGAGATCGAGCAGCGCGGGCTCTACTACGAGGAGTTCGAGCTGGACACCCGGTACCTGCACCGCCCCGGCCGGACGGTCACCGAGGCGGACAACGTGCTGTTCACCACGCTCACCATGAACACGCAGGCGCTGCACCTGGACGCCGCGTGGTCGGCACGTCAGCCGTACGGCGAGCGGCTCGTGAACTCGATGTTCACGCTCGCGACGCTGGTCGGCGCGTCCGTCGCGCAGCTCACCCAGGGCACCATCGTCGCGAACCTCGGCTTCAGCGAGGTCGCGTTCCCGCACCCGGTGCACCACGGCGACACCCTCTACTCGGAGACGGTCGTGACGGCGAAGCGGCTGTCGGCATCGCGTCCCGGTCAGGGCATCGTGACGCTGGAGCACACCGGCCGCAACCAGGACGGCGTCGTCGTCGCGACGGCGACCCGGCAGGTGATGGTGTGGTGCAGGGACGCGCACGCGGAGGCGACGGAGGAGTGAGCGGGTTCGCCTGGGGACCGGCGCTGCTGTTCTGCCCCGCGGACCGGCCGGAACGCTACGCGAAGGCGCTCGAGCGTGCGGACGCGGTGATCCTGGACCTCGAGGACGCGGTGGACCCGGAGCGCCGGCCCGCCGCGCGCGAGGCCGTCGCCGCCTCCGACCTGGACCCGGCGCGCGTGATCGTGCGCGTGAACCAGGCGGGCACCGACGACCTGGCGGCCGATCTGGCGGCGCTCGCCGAGACCGCCTACCGCGTCGTGATGCTGCCGAAGGCGGAGCGCGTCGCGGACCTGGGCGCGCTCGCCGGCTACGACGTGATCGCGCTGTGCGAGACCGCGGCCGGGGTGCTCGCCGCTCCCGAGCTGGCCGGGCACTCGTCCGTGGTCGCGCTGATGTGGGGAGCGGAGGATCTGGTCGCCTCGCTCGGCGGCACATCGAGCAGGCACGCGGACGGGAGCTACCGTGACGTCGCCCGGCACGCGCGCTCCGCGGTGCTGCTCGCGGCCGGCGCGGCGGGGACGGCCGCGATCGACACCGTCCACCTGGACATCGCGGACCTCGCCGGTCTGCAGGCGGAGGCGGAGGACGCCGTCGCGGTCGGATTCGCGGCGACGGCGTGCATCCATCCGTCGCAGGTCGCGGTGATCCGAGCGGCATACTCGCCGACGCCGGAGGAGGTCGCCAGGGCCCGCGAACTGCTGGCGGCCGCCGAGGCCGCGGGCGGCGGCGTGTTCCGTCACGACGGCCTCATGGTGGACGGCCCGGTGCTCGCCCACGCCCGCGCCGTGCTGCGCCGCAGTGGCGCCGAAACACCGTGATCAAACTGTGACCTACGATTCCGGCCGCGTTCACCGATTCTGACCTCGGCGTGTCGGAGGGATGCCGTACTCTGCAAGTACCGTCAGGGAACGCAACGTTCTCGAATCGATTCGATGAGCCGCACGGATCGGTCGGAAAGGGGGAGTGATGCCACAGCTCCTTCCCCTGCGCCTGCTGGAGAGCGTCGGCCTCCGTGCCCCGTCCGCGACCGTCGCCGCCGAGGACGCTCCGGGCGGCGAGAGCGCCGCCGCGGCGCCCGGTTCTGCGTCGTCGAGGGCCGCTGCCCCCGATGCGCGTGCCGCTGCGTCGGCCGGCGCATCCACGTCGTCTGCCGCCGCATCATCCGCCGCGACCGCGTCCGCGTCCACCGCCGCGTCGTCCACCGCGCCGTCCTCTGCCCCCGCTCTCGCCGCCCCGCGCGGCGAAGAGCCGTCCACCGACACCGGCGGCCCGCTCGACATCGACCCCGCCCTCGAGCGCACCGGTCCGCTGTCGATCATCGCGCCCCGCCGCATCGGCGAGTCCGATCTCGCGGTGTACCCGCTCTCGCTCGGCGCGAGCGTCTTCGGCTGGACGGCGGACGGCGACACGTCGCTCGCCATCCTCGACCGCTTCGCCGCGCTCGGCGGCGACTTCATCGACACGGCGGACAGCTACGTCGGCGGCCGCAGCGAGGTGCTGATCGGCAAGTGGATGCGCGAGCGCGGTAACCGCGACGACCTCGTCGTCGCCACCAAGGTCGGCCGCCACCACGAGAACCCCGGTCTCGGCTCGGTGAGCATCGTGCGCGCCGTGGAGGCGTCGCTGGAGCGCCTGCAGACCGACCGCATCGACCTGCTCTACTTCCACGACGACGACCCCGAGGTTCCCCTGGAGGACAGCCTCGCGACGGCCGAGTGGCTGATCGAGACCGGCAAGGTGCGCTACCTCGCCGCCTCCAACTTCTCCGCCGACCGTCTCATCGAGGCGCGCATCCTCGCCTCGGCCGGACTGCCGAAGTTCGTGGCCATCCAGGCGCAGTACAACCTGATGCACCGCGCCGAGTTCGAGAGCGCCCTGCGCATCGTGGCCGCGGCGCAGGGACTGGCCGTGATGCCGTACTACGCGCTCGCCAACGGCTTCCTCACCGGCAAGTACCGCTCGAAGGGCGACCTGACCGCGGACGCCAGGAGCGTGCGCGCCTCCGCCTACGTCAACCGCCGGGGCATGCGCGTGCTCGCGGCGCTCGACAGGATCGCCGCCGAGCACGGGGTCACCCCGGCCAGCATCGCGATCGCGTGGCTGCTGGCCAAGCGCACGATCGTCGCTCCGGTGGCGAGTGCGAGCCGCCCGGAGCAGGTGGATGCGCTGATGGCGGCCGCGGGAATCCGCCTCACGCGCGCCCAGATGCTCGACCTCGACCGCGCCTCCGAGTAGTCCGCTCGCCCGCGCGCGCTCGCGCCCTACGCCTCGGCGAGGATGCGGTCGAGCGAGCGGTGCAGGGCGGCGCCCGCCGCGATCGGGTCGCCGACGTAGCCGCCGGCCAGCGCGCCGTCGCGGGCGAGGATGAGGTCGTCCGCCGCGTCGCCGGGCCGCGGGTGGCCGATCTGCCGGAACAGCTCCTCGATGCGCTTCGCGTACCAGTCGCGGTGCGCGGTCACCGCGACGCGGACCGGGTGCGTCTCGTCGGCGAACTGCGCTGCGGCGTTGATGAACGGGTCGCCGCGGAAGCCCGGCCGGACCGCCTCGGCGTTGATCCAGTCCACCAGCGCGCGGGCGATGTCGCGCGGGTCGGCGTTCTGCCGCTCCTGCTCGGCGAACCACTCGCGCACCTGGCGGTCGCGGCCCTCGACATAGGCGATGATGAGCAGATCCTTCGACCGGAAGTGCTTGTAGAAGGTCGCTTTGGTCACCCGCGCGCCCGCGATGATCCTGTCCACGCCGACAGTGTGGATGCCCTCCTGGTAGAAGAGCTCGTCGGCGGTGGCGAGGATCTTGAGCTTCGACGGCGCTGGCGGGCGGGGGGGGGCGCGGGGCCGTAAGAACAAACGGCCCCCCACCAAGTGTCCGGGGGGGGTCCCACCCCCCCCCTTTGGGACCCGAAACACCCGCGCCGGGCCCCCGGGGGCCCCCCCGCCCCCC
>NZ_JBQCGZ010000044.1:0-3958 GCF_051955155.1 Leifsonia sp. | reverse complement strand
ATCGTCAGCTGTACGCCGTCTCGGCGGGCGCCTTCCCCGGCGACGGCGTCGAAGAGCGTGTCCTGCCAGGGGTCCGCGACGACGGCGACGAGCGGGCGGTCGTCGACGGCGAGCGCGAGTGAGAACGCCGTCCACGGCACTCCGTTGGCGAGGTTCGTGGTGCCGTCCACCGGGTCCAGATACCAGGTGGGGCGCCCCGGCGCGGCTTCGCCTCCGAATTCCTCGCCGACGAAGGCGTGGTCGGGGAAATGGTCGCGGACCCGTTCGCGCACGTACTTCTCGATCGAGCGGTCCAGGTCGGTGACCAGATCGGCCGGATCGGCCTTGGTGGTGACCGTCGTCACGGGATGGGTTCTGGTGTGCTGCACCGCCCAGGCGCCCAGCTCGAGCGCGAGTGCATGGGCGGCGGTCACGTCCTCCGGCGTCACAGCGACACCGCCCCCGCGCGCATGGTCAGCAGCCGGTCCAGCCGGTTCGTCGTGATGGTGTCGACGCCGAGGGCGAGAGCGCGGGCGAGGTCGTCCGGCTCGTCGAGCGTCCACGCGGTCACGGTCAGGCCGAGCTCGTGGACACCATCGACGAACGCCTCGTCGGCGATCGGGAACGGTACGTTGACCGTCACCGGGTCCAGCTCGGCCAGCTCCGCGGCCGTCGGCACGCGCAGCAGCCGCCAGGGCAGCCACAGCCGCGCGGAGGCGTCCAGGCCGCGCAGCACACGCATCCCGTCGAGGTCGCCGCACCAGTCGACGGTCGTGCCGGTGGCGGCCGTGAATGCGGATGCGACAGCGTGCGCCGGCCCGGCGAACCGTGCCTCGTCCATGTCGATCACCAGCCGGCTCCCGACGCCGTCGAAGAGCGGGAGCACGTCCGAGAGCAGGGGCGGCCGCTCGTCGGGTCCGCCGAACGCGGCCAGCTCGGCGGCGTCGACGGCGTCGATGGCCCTGGGGTCGCCCCAGAGCCGTTCGAGTGTCGGGTCGTGCAGCACGACGACCTCGCCGTCGGCGGTGAGCCGGACGTCGATCTCGACGATCTCCGCGCCTTTGGCGATGGCGGAACGGACGGCGGGGAGCGTGTTCTCGCGGAACACGGACGAATCTCCGCGGTGGGCGGATGCGCGCGCGATCATTCCGGCACCGCCTCGCGCGGCACCAGGTGGCCGTCGCGGTAGATCAGGGCCGACTCGATGGCGGCGAAGCCGACGGCGCCCGGCCGCGGGGGCGGCCCGGACGCGTAGGCCGCGAGCGTCACATCGTCGCGGCGCAGCCGCAGCTCGTGGAAGTGGCCGTGCGGGACGACCCGCTCGACGGTCGCGCGCAGGGCGCCGGGCCGCGGCGTGGTGGTGAACGTGACGCTCTCCGGACGCACGCCGACGACGCCGGGGCCGTCGACGATGCGCACGCCGTCGAAGTCGCCGTCGAAGCGGTTGAGGGAGCCGATGAACGTGGCGACGAACTCGGTCTCCGGGCGGGCGTACAGCTCGGCCGGCGTCGAGAACTGCTCGATGCGGCCCGCGTTCATGACGGCGACGCGGTCCGAGATCGACAGCGCCTCCTCCTGGTCGTGCGTGACGATGACGGTGGTGATCCCGAGCCGCTGCTGGAGGTCGCGGATGTCTTCCCTGACCTTGACGCGCAGCTTGGCGTCGAGGTTGCTGAGCGGCTCGTCGAGCAGGAGGACGTCCGGCTCCTGTACGAGCGCGCGCGCCAGGGCGACGCGCTGCTGCTCGCCGCCGGAGATCTGCGAGGGCCGGGAGTCCCGGTGGTGCAGGAGGTTGACCAGGCCGAGCATCCGCTCGACGCGCTCGGCGACCTCCGCGCGCGGCAGCCGGCGCAGGCGCAGCGGGTACGCGACGTTCTTGGCCACGGTCATGTGCGGCCAGAGCGCGTAGTTCTGGAACACCATCGCGCTCGGCCGCTTATCCGGCCCGAGGCGCGTGACGTCGCGGCCGGCCATCGTGACGCGGCCGGAGTCGGGGGAGAGGAAACCGGCGATCATCCGCAGGGTCGTGGTCTTGCCGCAGCCGGAGGGGCCGAGCAGCGAGACGAGCTCGCCACGCTGCACGGTCAGGTCGAGGTCGTCGATGATGCTGCGGCCGCCAAGCGTCTTGCGCAGGGCGGTCAGGCGCAGACCGCCGTCGCCGGCCGGCCCGTCGGGAGTGGGGGAGGACATGGAGCGCTCCTTCATCTGAGCTGGAAACCCTCGGCCAGCTGGCCGCCCATCACGTGCTTGCGCACGGCGAGCAGCAGGACAACCGAGGGGATGGCGAGCAGGATCGAGAACACGGCCGCGACCTGCTTGGGGAAGTTGAGGACGAGGCTGTACATCTCGGTCGGCATCGTGAGGATGTCCGGTGCGCCGACCAGGTACGTGCCCTGCGCCTCGTCGAATGCGGCAAGGAACGCCATGACGGCGCCGACCAGGATGCCCGGCAGCGCGAGCCGCAGCGTCACCGTGAAGAACACACGCGCGCGCGAAGCCCCGGCGTCGCGCGCCGCCTCCTCGAGCGAGCGGGGCACCGCCGAGAACGCCGCGGCGGGGATCCAGGTCATGAAGACGACGGTGCCCAGCAGCTGCACGATCACGATGCCGGCGATGGTGTTCATCAGACCGAGCGCGTAATAGAGGGAGGCCAGGGTGGCGAAGAGGCCCATCCGCGGGAAGGCGTTGGTGGCGAACAGCCCGATCAGGAACAGCCTGCGGCCGGGGAACTCGAACCGCGCGAACGCGTACGCGGCGGGCAGGCACACCACGGCGGAGACGAGCACGACAAGCGGAGTGATCAGCAGCGAGTTCTGGATGGAGGAGCCGAGGGCCTGATCGCTGAACACCGTCTGCCACCAGCGCAGAGTCCACGAGTCGGGGAGGAGGTTCGGGTACGTCCAGCGGTCGGCGAAGGCGTGCGCGCCGAGCCAGACGAGCGGCCCCAGCACGAAGACGAGCAGCACGAGCGCGAAGGCCACGGCTCCCGCGGTGCGCAGGGCGACGGAGACGGGTCGCGGCATCAGATCCTCCCCTCGCGGCGGGCGCTGCGGAAGTTCGCCCAGACGTAGAGCGCGCCGATGCCCGCCGCGGCGAGGAAGACGACGAACGCCATCACGAGGGACTGCTGCGGCTGGTTGTACGCCGTGAAGTAGCTGGTGAGCGCGACGCCGAGCATGGTCGGCGCGTTCGGGCCGGTGAAGTACGGAACGGTGTACGAGCCGATCACGCCGATGGCGGTGAAGGTGACCGCGATGACGATCGGCACGGCGCTCATCGGCAGCAGGATCGTTCGCACGATCCGCACGGTGCCCGCGCCCGCATCCCTGGCCGCCTCGATCAGGGCATCGGGAACGGACTGCAGGCCGGAGGCGATCATGAGCACGGCGAACGGCAGGGAGGTCCAGGCCGAGCCGATCACGATCGCGACCGCCGTGTACGACCACACCGGCGCCTCCACACCGACCTGGGCGAAGAGGCTGCGCAGGAAGCCGTCGGCCGAATAGAACGTCAGGATCGCCCAGGACGCGATCACCACGGGGATGAACAACGGCACGATCGCCACACCCGACAGCAGGCGTGCGAGCCAGCCGCCGCGGAGGCGCAGGAAGAGCCCGATGCCACCGGCCAGGACAACCACGATGGCTGTGCTGGCGATGGTGA
Organism: Leifsonia sp.; assembly: GCF_051955155.1. Taxonomy (NCBI): domain Bacteria; kingdom Bacillati; phylum Actinomycetota; class Actinomycetes; order Micrococcales; family Microbacteriaceae; genus Leifsonia; species Leifsonia sp. The sequence continues at coordinate 316 of NZ_JBQCGZ010000044.1, read as the reverse complement.
CGCCGAGGGTGAGCGCGAGGTCCTGCCAGAACGCCGGGGTGGTGAACACGTCGCCGTACGCGGCGAACGTCGGGACGGCGCCGTCGGCGCGGTGGACATTCTGGCCGACGGCCGCGACGACCGAGTTCAGCCCGCCGGTGAAGCCGACACTGAAAGCGAGCGCGAGCACCACGGGCACGCCGACGAAGAGCGCGATGACGACGACCGGCGGCAGGGCGAGCGCGAAGCCCGCCGCGGCCGCGAACTCCCGCGGCGGGGGGCCCGCGGCCCCCGGGGTTCACAGCCCGGGGGGGGTGGGGGGCTCACGCAGACAGCA
>NZ_JBQCGZ010000043.1:0-70013 GCF_051955155.1 Leifsonia sp. | reverse complement strand
GCGCGGTCGGGCATCCTCGGGCAACGTCGGAACGGTGCCCCGCTCCGCTGCCCTCGACGCCCACCTCACGCCTCGCCGCTAGGACTCCCCGGACCCCGTCGTCGGCGCCGGACTCGGCGCGTCCGGGTCCGTGTCCGGGGTGATGATTGCGAATCTGAGAGTCTGGGCTCGGGGCGGAAGATCAGTGAATGCTTCGACCGCCAAGCGAAAACCACCCCACCGGTAGTACCGGGTGAAGCTCTCCCGACCGGGCGGAAACTCGTTTTCCTCTTCCCGCATCCAGCCGTGCTGCGCCAGCCACGGCTCCAGATCATCCGCCACCTGAGCGGGGGTGCGTGGCCCGTCCAGATGCAGCTCGACCGTCTGCGACCAGACGTAGTACTTCGGCCATTCCTCATAGAAGTCACTGGTCAGCGCGATACTGCTGGTGTCCACCGTCGTTCCGACCTCGGACGCCGGGATCTGCCCCATGATCTCCGCACCCCTGCCGTCCGCGGTGCTCATCAGCACCTTCAGCTGTGCTTCCTGACTGGCCACCTGTGCCGCCTCCCGATCCTCGCTCCACCCGCACCCCGACAGCACCGCCACGGCACCGGCCGCCGCCAGCGCGGTCACCACCCGCCACCGGCCCTTCATCCGCTACCCCCGACGTCCACCTCAGTCATCGCCGCTAGGACTCCCGGACCCCGTCGTCGGCGCCGGACTCGGCGCGTCCGCGTCCGTGTCCGGGGTCACGATCATGAATCGCACCGCCTGGGCTCGGGGCGGCGGATCGGTGAACGCTTCGAGCTCCAAGAGAAAGCCGTCCCACCGGTAGTACCGGGTGAAGCTCCTCGACCGAGGCGGGAACTCGTGCCCCTTATCCCGCTTCCAGCCATGCTGCGCCAGCCACGGCTCCAGATCATCCGCCACCTGAGCCGGGGTGCGCGGCCCGTCCAGATGAAGCTCGACCGTCTGCGACCACTTGTAGTACTTCGGCCATTCCTCATAGAAATCACTCGTCAGCCGGATACCACTGGTGTCCACCGTCGTTCCGACCTCGGACGCCGGGATCTGACCCATGATCTCCGCTCCCTTGCCCTCCGCGACGCTCATCAACAGTTTCAACTGCGCTTCCTGACTGGCCACCTGCGCCGCCTCCCGCTCCTCGCTCCACCCGCACCCCGACACCACCAATACCGCACCAGCCACCACCAGCGCGGTCACCACCCGCCACCCGGCGTTCATCCACTCACCGGGGACAGGTCGCGGGGCGAGATCAGCTCCTCCGGCATCGTCACCCCGGTTCCCGGATCGTCCACGAGCACCCCGTGCGGGCCGACCCGCTTCGCATCCCGATGGAACAACGACACCGGCTCCCCGATCACCGCATTGACGATGTTCGTGAACGACGTGCTCCCTGGGGTGAAGACCTTGGTGTGCGAATCGATCGGCCCGGTGCTCTCCAGCGTCCCCGAGGCCGGGTCGCCGTGTTTCAGGTATCCGGTCTCCAGGCGGACGATCCCGGGCGCGGTGGTGGGGTTGGTCGTGCCGTGGCCCAGGCCGAGACCGGACAAGCCCTGGGTCAGGCCGATCAGGTCGTTGCGGGACTGGAGGAGGAAGTGCGGCTTGTCCTTCGTGTTCGGGAAGTCTGTCAGGCCGGTCGCGGTGTGCCCCAGCCCGGCGGGGGACACGTAGACCACCCGGTCGGCGCGCAGTCCGAGCACCTCACCGCCGCCGAGGACCGCGGCGCCGTAGCTGTGGCCGATCACCGTCACCGCCGTCGTCTCCGGCAGCCGCAGGCTGTTCGCGAAGGAGGCCAGCCGTGGTGCCGCCACCTCGGCGAAGCCGCGTTCGGCGGCTTCGGGCAGCGTCTCCGGAAGCGGCGCGCCGTGCCAGGTGAAATACCCCGCCTGGCCGAGAGAAGCGTCGAACATGTCCTTCGTGCGATCCAGGTCGGTGGTGAGGGTGCCGAGCCCCGAGGTGGTACCCGGCACCGAGATGCCGATGCTGCTCATCCAGGCGGGGATGTCACCGGTGACCGGGTCCAGCATTCCCTGGAAGGTCACCGTGCTGTCCCAGTACGGGTTGAACGCGACCAGCGTCGTGCCCTGCTGAGTGATGCGACGGCCGTGCTCGTCGTAGCTGAGGTACTCGCCGAAGCCGGGCGTGCCGCGATGCCTGTCGTTGCGGTCGCCGAGGATCGCGTCGATGCTCGCGATCTCCGCGCGGAGGTCGGCGATCGCGTCCGCGAACAGCCCCTCCGCTCCCGGCTGCTTCTGCTGGAGGTCGAGTGCGGCGATCTGCTTCTCGAGCTCCGCCCGGTACTCGGTCGCCGTGATCACGTTCGCAGTGTTCCGGTCACGCAGCGGGATGCCCTCGAGGTTGCCGATCAGGAGCGGGCAGTCGGCGATCAACGCCTGCTGCTGCGCGTGGCTGAGCAGATCCCACCGTGCGCGGATCTTCGCCGGATCCTTCAGCTGCGCCAACGCGACCGCCGACACCTCAGCGGTTCCACCGCCCGGCGTCGGCACGGTGACGTGGACGCCCGCGGAGACGCGGGGCGGGCTGGGCAGCGCGTTGCGAGCCGCCGCATACCAGGCTCGCGCCTCCGTGATCGCGGCGGTCGCGGCCGCATCGACCCCGGCACGCTCCTCGTCCAACGCCCTCAACCGGTGCAGCGCGGCCGCTCTGCCCTCCTGAGCCTCCGAGAGTTCACGGGCGTGCCTTCGACGCTCGAACTCGTCGCCGGGGGTGTCCAGCGCGTCGAAACCGTCCAACCAGGACTGCGCCGCGCCGATCTCGCCGTCCGCCGTCGCCAGTTGGTCCCTGGCCAGCCGCGCGCGACGCTTCAGGTCCGCGATCTGACTCCCGAACCGGTCCAACGCCGTCCCCCACGCCGCGTCCGCCTGCTGCACGGTGTTCGCGGGCGCCGACGCCGCCTGGATCCTCGTCAGGATCCGCTCCACCGACACTGCGCTGCCCGACTGGCCGCCCAGCGCGGTGGCCGCCCCGAGCACGCTGCTGTACACGTCGGTCCCCACCGTCCGAGCCGCCAGCGCCGAACCGACCTCCCTCACCGTGTCGGCACTGCCGGCCAGCGCCTTGTCACCCGCCGTCACGACCGACTCCCCTCGCCGCGCATCACGACACCACGCGCGATGCGATCTGCGCGTCCAGCAGCCCGAAGTCGGTCACCATCGCCCGGCAGGCCACGCCCTGAGCCCGGACCACCGTGCTCATCGTCGCCAGCGTGAGCGTGCGATCGGCCACGCCGACCGCGTGCTCGTCGTTCGCACGGGACGACCCCGAGAGCAGCTGGTCGCGCACCGCCGCATCCGCATCCAGGCGAGACGCCGCGGAGGTGAGACCCGATGCCGCTACCGTCAGGGCGCCATAGTCGACTTCCACGATCGTCGGGTCAGCCGATCGCGGACGCGCTCTGGCCGTCCGGTTCCCATATCAGCGCCTGCGGCGCCCACGGACCGCTCTCCCCGCAGCCGACCGTCCTGTTCCACATGGAGACTCCTTCGAGGTTGGAGCCTCAGCATATCGAATGAGGAGTGATCGACTTAATATTCCACAGATCACTGCGCTTTTCCGGCGACGCCGGGAGCGGCCCGTCGCCCTCAGTCGTTCAGGATGCGCGCGCCGTGCACCGGGCCTGTCGCGCGCACCGCCTTCACCCGGGAGGCGCTCAGGGCGATCTGCAGGTCCAGCGCATTGTCGAGGTCCGCCGTCAGGAACGCGACGGTCGGGCCGGAGCCGGACACCATCCCCGCCAGCGCACCGTTCAGCTCGCCGAGCTCCAGCACGCCCGCGATCTCGGGGGCGAGGTGGATGGCCGGCGCCTGCAGGTCGTTGGTGAGCGCGTCGGCGAGCATCGCCGGGTCCCCCGCGCGCAGGGCCTGCAGCACCTCGGCGTCGACGCTCGGGGAGAGCTGCGCCGGGCGGATGTCGCCGGCGTGCCGCTCGCGGTGCCTGTCCAGCTCGGAGTAGACCTCGGGCGTGCTCAGCCGGGAGTCGGGAAGCGCGAGCACCCAGTGGAACTGACCGGTCGCGAGCGCCGGGCTCAACCGGTCGCCGCGGCCCGTTCCGATCGCGGTGCCGCCGACCAGCGCGAAGGGCACGTCGGCGCCGAGCTTCGCGGCGAGCGTCAGCAGCTCCTCGCGGCCGACGTCCGTGCCCCACAGCGCGTCGCAGGCGACCAGGGTCGCCGCGGCGTCCGCCGAGCCGCCGCCCATGCCTCCCGCGATCGGGACGTGCTTGTCGATCCGCAGCCGCACGCCCCCGGTGAACCCGGTGCGCTTGGCGAGCAGCTTGGCGGCCTTGATGGCCAGGTTGCGGTCGTCGGTCGGGAGGTCGGAGGTCTCGATGCTGCCGCCGAAGCTCAGCGAGAAGTCGTCGGCGGGGGCGGCGCGCACATCCTCGTAGAGCGAGACGGCCTGGTAGGCGGTCGCCACGTCGTGGTAGCCGTCGTCGCGGACGGCGCCGACCCGCATGAAGACGTTGATCTTGCCCGGAGCGCGCACATGCACGCTGTCGACGTCCCAGCCGGCCCCTGCCTCCACCATGCCTCAAACCTACACACCGCGCAGGGCCGCGAACGACGTGTCGCGCGCGGCGCGCGGGAACGGTGCCGGCAGTGCTCAGGGACGGGTCTGGGCGAGCCGCGCGAAGTCCGCGAGCGCGAGCTGCTCGCCGCGCGCCGACGGCGACAGACCGGCGGCCGTCAGCGCCTCCTCCGCGGCGGCGGGATCGCCGAACACCGGGGAGAGCGCCTGCCGCAGCGTCTTCCTGCGCTGCTGAAACGCGGCATCCACCAGCTGGAAGGTCCGCAGCCGCAGCGCCTCGTCGCCCGGCGGCGTCTCGTGCCGCTCGAAGCCGACGAGGATCGAGTCGACGTTCGGCACCGGCCAGAAGATCTGCCGGCTGACCGCGCCGGCCGTGCGCCAGCTGCCGTACCAGGCCGCCTTGACGCTCGGCGCTCCGTACACCTTCGAGCCGGGGCCCGCCGCGACCCGCTGGCCGACCTCTGCCTGCACCATGACGACGCCGGACCGCAGCGTCGGGAAGGTCTCCAGGAAGTGCAGCAGCACCGGCACCGACACGTTGTACGGCAGGTTGGCGACCAGCCGCGCGGGCTGCTCGGCCAGCTCGGTCACGGTCAGCGCGTCCTGGTGCACGACCGTGAGCCGGTCCGCCGCGTCCGGAGCGAGCTGCGCGACCGTGACGGGGAGCTGGGCGGCGAGCCGGCCGTCGATCTCCACGGCGACGACGCGCGCGTCCGCCTCCAGCAGGCCCAGCGTGAGGGAGCCGAGACCGGGGCCCACCTCCACGACGACATCGCCCGCCTCCACCTCGCCGACGCGGACGATGCGCCGGACGGTGTTGGCGTCGATCACGAAGTTCTGGCCCAGCTTCTTGGTCGGGGTGACGTCGAGCAGCTCGGCGAGATCCCGGATCTCCGCCGGCCCCAGCAGCCGCAGCTCGCTCACGCGATGATGCCGATCGGCTGCGTCGGCGGCGGGCCGACCGGTTCGCTGTCCCAGCGTCCGTAGACCAGCTCGGTGTTGGAGTTGATCTGCGCGGCGAGGGTGGAGGCGTCCGTCCCGATCGTCTCCGCCATCGCCCGGAGCGTGAGCGGCACCAGGTACGGCGCGTTCGGGCGGCCGCGGTACGGCGTCGGGGTGAGGAACGGCGCGTCCGTCTCGACCATGATCAGGTTCCGCGGGGCGACCCGCAGCGCCTCGCGCAGGTTCGGCGCGTTCTTGAACGTGATGTTGCCCGCGAACGACATGTACCAGCCGTTCTCGGCGCAGATGTTCGCCAGCTCGACGTCGCCGGAGAAGCAGTGGAAGACGGTGCGCTCGGGGGCGCCGACGCGCTTCAGGGTCGCGACGACGGCGGCGTGCGCATCCCGGTCGTGGATCTGCAGCGCGATGCCGTTCTGCTTGGCGATCTCGATGTGCGCCTCGAAGGACGCGAACTGCGCGTCCCGCCTCGGCCCCTCCTCGGTGCGGAAGAAGTCGAGTCCGGTCTCGCCGACGGCGCGCACCCGCGGCCGGCCCGCGAGCTCGGCGATCACGGCGAGGGCGTCATCCAGCTCGCCGCGCTCGGCGTAGTCCGGGGCGTCGTTCGGGTGCAGGGCGACGGCGGCGAGCATCCTCGGCTCGATCGCCGCGGTCTCGGCCGACCAGCGCGAGGTCTCCACGTCGTTTCCGACCTGGACGACGCCGCGCACGCCGACGCTGGAGGCGCGGTCGAGATGCTCGCGGTAGTCGAGCGGCTGCTCGCCGTCCGCGATCTCGAGGTGCGTGTGGTTGTCGTAGACCGGGACGGTCAGCGCCTCCGGCAGCGGCGGGTACGCGAGGTCGCGCCCGTCCGTGACGTGCCGCTGCCGGATGAACGCCGGGTCCGTCATGCGCCGGGCACCGCGTCCGCGTCGATCCGGGGGAAGAGCGCCTCCAGGCCGTTCACCTCGGTGCCCGCAGGCAGCTGCCCCCAGTCGCCCGCCGAGCGGAGCCGCTGGTCGGCCAGCGCGCCGAGCTCGCCGGACGCGCCGAGCGCCGTCCAGAGCTTCGCGGTGGCCTGCGGGATGACCGGCGAGAGCAGGACCGCGAGCGCGCGCAGGCCCTCGGCGGCGGTGTACAGCACGGTGCCGAGGCGCTCGCGCTGGGCGTCGTCCTTCGCGAGCACCCACGGCTCCTGCAGCGTGATGTAGCCGTTCAGCTCGTCCACGATCGTCCACACCGCGGTCAGGGCGTCGTGGATGGCGAACCGGCCGATCGCGGCGTCGGCGTCCGCGGTGGCCGCGGCGACGACGCGCTGCACCTGCAGGTCCGCCTCCTGGTACGCCCCGGCCGGCGGCACGATCCCCTCGAAGTACCGGGTGACCATAGCGATCACGCGGGACGCGAGGTTGCCGAAGCCGTTGGCCAGCTCCGCCTGGTAGCGCGCGGAGAGGTCCTCCCAGCTGAACGAGCCGTCCTGGCCGAAGTTGATCGCGCGCATGAAGTAGTAGCGGAACGCGTCGGAGCCGAAGGTGTCGGTGATCTGGGTCGGCGCGATACCGGTCAGCTTGGACTTGGACATCTTCTCGCCGCCCACGAGCAGCCAGCCGTGTCCGAACACGCGGTGCGGAACCTCCAGGCCCGCGGCCATCAGCATCGCGGGCCAGATGACGGCGTGGAAGCGCAGGATGTCCTTGCCGACCAGGTGCGTCGCCGGCCAGCGCCGCTCGAACGTCTCCTCGTCCTGGCCGTAGCCGACCGCGGTGACGTAGTTGAGCAGCGCGTCGAACCACACGTAGACCACGTGCGACTCGTCCCACGGCACCTTGATGCCCCAGTCGAAGCTGGACCGCGAGATCGACAGGTCGGACAGGCCCTGGCGGACGAAGCTGACGACCTCGTTGCGTGCCGACTCCGGCTGCACGAACTCGGGGCGCTCCTCGTAGAGCGCGAGCAGGCGGTCGGCGAAGTCGCTCATCCGGAAGAAGTAGTTCTTCTCCTGCAGCAGCTCCAGCGGCTTGGAGTGGATGGCGCAGACCTTCTGGCCCTCGTACTCGCCCGTGCCGTCGACGATCTCGCTCTGCGGCTTGAACTCCTCGCAGCCGACGCAGTAGAGCGCCTCGTACTCGCCGGCGTAGATGTAGCCGTCGTCGTACAGCTTCTGCAGGAACTTCTGGACGTTGGTCTCGTGGCGCTCGTCGGTGGTCCGGATGAAGTCGTCGTTGGCGATGTCGATCGTCTTCAGCAGCGGCAGCCACTCGTTGGTGACCAGGCGGTCGGCCCACTCCTTCGGGGTGGTGCCGTTGGCGGTCGCGGTGCGGAGGATCTTCTGGCCGTGCTCGTCCGTCCCCGTCAGCAGCCAGGTGTCGTCGCCGGCCTGGCGGTGCCAGCGCGCGAGGACGTCGGCGGCGACCTCCGTGTAGGCGTGCCCGATGTGCGGGACGTCGTTCACGTAGAAGATCGGCGTTGTGATGTAGAACGAGGAGCCGTCGGACATGGTGACTATCCTACGGGCGCGCGGAGGCTGGTCCCGGTGTGTTACCTCCTCTGGTGCTCCCCGCGCCGAGTGGTGACGAGATGCGAGTATCGACGCGCCAGTAGCAGCGTCTCGTCACCTTTCGACGCGCAGGCGGGGTGGGTGGGTTACCGCCGGGAGGCGAGGGCGGCCTGGTAGAGGTCCCGGCGGCCGAGGCCCGTCGCCTCGGCCACCTCGGCGGCGGCGTCCTTCAGCCGCATCCCCTCGGCGACGAGGGCGAGCACCTGCTCGAGCGCGGTCTCGGGATCCGCGTCGCGGGCGGGTGCGCCCGCGACGACCACCACGATCTCGCCGCGCACGCCGGCCGCCGCCCACTCGGCCAGCTCGGCGAGCGCGCCGCGGCGGACCTCCTCGTACAGCTTGGTGAGCTCGCGGCAGACCACGGCCCGCCGCGCCGGCCCGAGGGCGGCCGCCATGTCGGAGAGCGAGTCGGCCAGGCGGTTCGGCGACTCGAAGAAGACCATCGTGCGCGGCTCGGCGGCCAGCGCCCGCAGCACGGAGGAGCGCTCGCCCTGCTTACGCGGTAGGAAGCCCTCGAAGGTGAACCGGTCGGTCGGCAGCCCGGACACGGCGAGCGCCGACAGCACGGCGGACGGCCCGGGGATGACCGTGACGCCGACACCGGCGGCGGCCGCCGCCTCCACCAGCGGGAAGCCGGGGTCGGACACGGTCGGCATCCCGGCGTCGGAGAGCACGACGATGTCGGTGTCGCGGGCCAGCTCGACAAGCTCCCCCGCGCGCTCGCGCTCGTTGTGCTCGTGCAGCGGGACGAGGCGCGGCCGGTTCTCGACACCGAGGCCGGAGAGCAGGCGCTGGGCGACCCTGGTGTCCTCGGCGGCGATCACCGTCGCGGCCGAGAGCACCTCGACCAGCCGGGACGACGCGTCACCGAGATTGCCGATGGGCGTCGCCGCGAGGATGATCATAGGTTCAGTCTGTCAGGATGATGCGGTGACCACCCACACCGCCTCCCCCGACGCCGTCGCGCACCGGTCGCCGGAGCGCACCGGCAGCCGCCTCGACGCATGGTGGGCGCGGACGCTGCGCACGCCGCTGCGGCTGCGGCTCTGGTACTGGGGAGCACCGATCGGGGTCACCCTGCTCGCCGCGGTGCTGCGGTTGTGGAACCTCGGCTACCCGCACGTGCTCGTCTTCGATGAGACCTTCTACGTGAAGGACGCCTGGTCGCTCTTCCACCTGGGCTACGAGGGCAGCTGGCCCGACAAGGCGGACCAGCTGTTCGCCGCCGGGAACACCGACGTGTTCGAGAAGGATCCGTCGTTCGTCGCCCATCCCCCGCTCGGCAAGTGGATCATCGCGCTCGGGATGGCCGCCACCGGCGCCGGCAACTCGTTCGGCTGGCGCCTGTCGACGGCCGTCGTCGGCATCCTCGCCGTGCTCGTCGTCTTCCTGATCGCCAGGAAGCTGTTCCGCTCCACCCTGATCGCCACGATCGCCGGTTTCCTGATGGCGGTCGACGGGCACGCCATCGTGATGAGCAGGGTCGCGCTGCTGGACAACTCGGTGATGTTCCTGGCGCTGCTCGCGTTCGGCTGCATCCTGCTGGACCGGGACTGGCACGCCACCCGGCTGGCCGCCCGCGTCGCCGCCGAGCGCGACGCCGGCCGCGACCCGGCCTGGGGCCCGGCGCTCTGGTGGCGGCCCTGGCTGATCGCGGCGGGCATCCTCACCGGACTGTGCGCCGGCGTGAAGTGGAGCGGGTTCTACTTCCTCGCCTTCTTCGCGGTGTACACGGTGGTGGTGGACATCGTCGCCCGGCGCCGGGAGAAGCTCCCGTTCTACATCAGCGGCGCCGTGCTCAAGCAGGCCCCCGCCACCTTCGTCCTCATGGTCCCGATCGCGTTCGCGAGCTACATCGCGACGTGGGCCGGCTGGATCCTGACGGGCAACGGGTACTACCGGCACTGGGCGGAGTCGGTGCACATGCAGTGGTCGGGCGGGCTGTCCTGGGTGCCGCTGTGGGTGCAGAACCTCTGGCACTACCAGACGGAGATGTACAACTACAGCATCAACCTGCACGTCGCGCATCCGTACCAGTCGAACCCGCTGACCTGGCTGCTGATGATCCGGCCGGTGAGCATGTTCTACGTCGGCAACGCCGACGGCCAGGGCGGCTGCACCTCCGCCGGGGGCTGCTCGGCGGCGATCACCTCGATCGGCAACCCGCTGATCTGGTGGGGGGCGGCCGCGGCGATCGTCTACCTGGTCTACCGGCTGGCCCGCTACCGGGACTGGCGCCTCGGCCTCATTCTCACGGGTCTCGCGGCCGGGTACGTGCCGTGGCTGCTGTACATGGGGCGGACGATCTTCCAGTTCTACTCGATCGCGTTCGAGCCCTACCTCGTGCTCGCGCTGACGGCGGCGATCGCCGTCGTGCTCGGCAGGCGCGACGACCCGGAGCGGCGCAGGCGCACCGGGATCGCCTGGACGACCGTGTTCCTCGTCGCGGTCGCGGCGGTGAGCGCCTTCTTCTGGCCGATCTGGACGGGGCAGCAGGTTCCGTTCTGGTTCTGGCAGATCCACATGTGGCTGCCCAGCTGGGTGTGATTGTCGGAACCCGGGTGTAGACCGTGGGGTATGGATGCGGAAGAGCCCCTTCACCTCGTACCCCTCCCCGGCAGCGAGCGGCCGGAGCGCCCCGGTTACACCGCGCACGGCGCGCTGCCGGCCGAGGCGCCCGTCCAGGCGACACTCGTCCTGCGCCGCCGCGCCCCGCTTCCCGATGATGCGTTCGCCTCTCCGCTGACCCGCGACGAGCTCGCGGAACGCTACGGCGCGTCCGCGGACGACATCGCGCTGGTGAACCGCACGCTGGCACGGCTCGGTGTGACGATCGAGGAGGAGAACCCCGCGGAGCGTCGCATCCGGGTCTCCGGGCCGGCGCGCGTGCTGGCGCGCGTGTTCGGCACCGACCTCGCCGCCGCCACGCGCGCCGACGCCGGCGACAGCGCGCCGAGCTACCGGCAGCGCAGCGGCGGCCTGAGCATCCCCGCCGAGCTGGACGGCGTCGTGACCGCCGTGCTCGGCCTCGACGACCGCCCGCAGGCCCGCGCCCAGTTCCGGATCGCGCGCCCGGCGGCGGTGACCACGAGCTACACGCCGCCCGAGCTCGGCCGGGTCTACCGCTTCCCGGAGGGCACGGACGGCAGCGGCCAGACCATCGCGATCATCGAGCTCGGCGGCGGATACGAGCAGACCGACCTGGACGCCTACTTCGCCGGCCTCGGCCTCCTGACCCCGTCGGTCACGGCGGTCGGCGTCGACGGCGGGAAGAACAACCCGGGGCAGGACCCGAACGGCGCGGACGGCGAGGTGATGCTCGACATCGAGGTCGCGGGCGCGCTCGCGCCCAAGGCGTCGATCGTCGTCTACTTCGCGCCCAATACCGACGCCGGATTCCTGGACGCCGTGAGCGCCGCCGCGCACGCCGACCCGACCCCGGCGGCCATCAGCATCAGCTGGGGACAGTCGGAGGACCAGTGGACGGCGCAGGCCCGCACCGCCTTCGATCAGGCGCTGCAGGACGCCGCCGCGCTCGGCGTCACGACCACGGTCGCCGCGGGCGACGACGGCAGCAGCGACCGGGTCGGCGACGGCAGGGCGCACGTCGACTTCCCCGCATCCTCCCCGCACGCGCTCGCCTGCGGCGGCACCCGGCTGGAGGCGGACGGCGCCACCGGAACGGTCAGCTCCGAGACCGTGTGGAACAACGGCTCGGGCGGCGGCGCGACCGGCGGCGGCGTGAGCGCGGTGTTCCCGCTCCCGTCGTGGCAGGCCGCGGTCGGCGTCCCGTCCGGGGCGGGCGGAGCCGACGCGGGCGGCGCGGCGAACGGACCGGGCGGGCGCGGGGTCCCCGACGTCTCGGCCGTCGCGGACCCGCAGACCGGCTACCGGGTGCGCGTGGACGGCACCGACACGGTGATCGGCGGCACCAGCGCCGTCGCCCCGCTCTCGGCCGCCCTGATCGCCCGGCTCGCGCAGTCCTCTGGCACGCGCCTCGGGCTGGTGCAGCCGAAACTCTACGACTCCGTCCGCGCCGGCGAGGTCGCGACGGGGTTCCGGGACATCACGAGCGGAGACAACGGGTCCTATCACGCCGCCGCGGGGTGGGACGCCTGCACCGGGCTCGGCGTTCCCGAGGGGGCCGCGCTGACCGGCGTGGTCTGAGTTCGACGTCCCGGTTCCCGCGACGGCTGACCGGGGCGCGCGACCACCAGAATGGACGGGTGAGCCCCTCCGCCTTCCCCGTCGTCCGCACCGGGCTCCCCTGGCTGCCCGGGATGGTCGTCGCCGCGGTCGCGGCCGCCGTCGCGTGGGGCGTGCACTGGCTGGTCCCCGCCGTCCCGCTGCTCACCGCCGCCGTCGTGCTCGGCATCGTCGTCGGCCAGCTGCCCCCGGCGCGCGCGGCGGTCACGGGCGTCCTCGCGCCCGGGCTCTCGCTGAGCGCGAAGCGGCTGATGCGCATCGGCGTCGTGCTGCTCGGGCTGAAGCTGAGCCTCGGCGACATCGCGTCGCTCGGCTGGGTGACCATCCTCACGACCGTCGGGATCGTCGTGCTGAGCTTCGCGGGCACGTTCGCGATCGGACGCCTGTTCCGGCTGCCCGGCCACCAGCCGCTGCTCGTCGCCACCGGCTTCTCGATCTGCGGGGCGTCGGCGATCGGCGCCATGAGCGGGGTCGTGAAGCCCAAGGACGAGGAGGCGGCGACGCCGGTCGCGCTCGTGACGCTGTGCGGCACCCTCGCCATCTTCGTGCTGCCCCTGTTCTGGCATCCACTGGGCCTCACCCCGCTGCAGTTCGGGCACTGGGTGGGCGGCGGCGTCCACGATGTCGGGCAGGTGGTCGCCACCGCGCAGATCGCCGGGCCCGGCGCGCTCGCGGTCGCGCTCGTGGTGAAGCTGACCCGCGTGCTCATGCTCGCGCCGACCGTCGCGATCGCGGCCGTGGTGGAGCGCCGCCGCAGCGTCGAGGGCGACCCGACGGTCAAGCGGCCGCCGATCATCCCGCTGTTCGTCGCCGGATTCATCGCCGCGGTGCTGATCCGCTCGTTCGTGCCGCTGCCGGCCGGGGTGACCGACGCGGCGGACGCCGTGCAGACGGCGCTGCTGGCGATGGCGCTGTTCGGGCTCGGGACGGCGGTTCGGCAGCGATCGCTTCTCGGCACCGGCTGGCGCGCGCTTGCCACGGGTCTGCTGTCGTGGGCGCTGATCGCGGCCCTCGCGCTCGGGGCGGTCGCGCTGTCAGCGTGATCCGCGTCCGCGCGCGCGGCGAACGGGTCCCGGGTCAGTGCACGAGCTTCAGGCCGATCACGCAACCGACCAGACCCAGGATGAGCAGCAGCTTCACGAGCGAGAACCCGTCGCCGCCGAAGATCATCGCGTAGAACACGGTCAGGGCCGCGCCGATCCCGACCCACACCGCATAGGCCGTGCCGGTGGAGATCTCCCGCATCGCATAGGCGAGGCCGGCCATCGAGGCGAGCAGCCCGACCACGAAGACGACGCTCGGCCACAGCCGGGTGAACCCCGCCGACTTCCCGAGGGCCGTCGCCCAGACGGCTTCGAACACGCCGGAGAGGATGAGGACGATCCAGGACACGGTCACGACTCCTTGGCCAGTCTTGTCGCTCACCGGGTACTGAACCGTCGTCCGGGACCGCCGAGGCGGCAATCTAGCACAACTGTACCAAATCATCGTTGCGGAGTGTTACGCGCACCCTCCCTCCCGGCCGGAGCACTGCGGCGGCGCTCCGGTAGCGTTGCCGCATGGCAGATCGCGAATATGGCTTCCGCACGCGTGCGATCCACGCGGGCAACATCCCCGACCCGGTCACGGGAGCCCGTGCGCTGCCGATCTAGCAGACCAGCGCCTTCGTCTTCGACGACACCGCCGACGCGGCCGCCCGGTTCGCGCTGCAGAAGTACGGCAACATCTACTCGCGGCTCGCGAACCCCACCGTCGCCTCGTTCGAGGAGCGCATCGCCAGCCTCGAGGGCGGACTCGGCGCCGTCGCCACCGCGAGCGGCCTGAGCGCGCAGTACATCACGTTCGCCTCGCTGGCCGGAGCCGGCGACCACATCGTCGCCTCGGCGAACCTCTACGGCGGCTCCATCACCCAGCTGGATGTGACGCTGCGCCGGTTCGGCGTCGAGACCACCTTCGTGCAGAGCGCGGATCCCGCCGACTACGCCGCCGCGATCACCGACCGCACCAAGCTGGTGTTCGCCGAGACCGTCGCGAACCCGTCCGGCGAGATCGCGGACATCGAGGGCCTCGCGGAGGTCGCCCACGCGGCCGGCGTGCCGCTGATCATCGACTCCACCATCGCGACCCCGTACCTCAACCGGCCGATCGAGTGGGGCGCGGACATCGTCATCCACTCGGCGACGAAGTTCCTCGGCGGCCACGGCACCACCCTCGGTGGCGTGGTCGTGGAGAGCGGGCGGTTCGACTGGCACACCGAGAAGTTCCCGCTGTTCGGCCAGCCGGTGCCGTCGTACGGCGGGCTGCAGTGGTCGGGCAACTTCGGCGAGTACGCCTTCCTCACCCGGCTGCGTGCCGAGCAGCTGCGCGACATCGGCCCAGTGCTCGCGCCGCACTCCGCGTTCCTGCTCGCGCAGGGCGTCGAGACGCTGCCGTACCGCATCCAGGCGCACGTCGACAATGCGCGCGCGGTCGCCGAATGGCTCGACGCCGACCCGCGCATCGAGAAGGTCTACTGGGCGGGACTGCCGGAGCACCCGCACCACGACCGCGCCCGGAAGTACCTGCCGAAGGGCCCGGGCAGCGTGTTCAGCTTCGTCGTGAAGGGCGGCCGCGCCGTCGGCCAGAAGCTGATCGAGTCGGTGAACCTGGCCAGCCACCTGGCCAACATCGGCGACGCCAAGACGCTCGTCATCCATCCCGCGTCCACCACGCACGCGCAGCTCACCGAGCAGCAGCTGATCGACGCGGGCGTGCTGCCCGGCGTCGTGCGCATCAGCGTCGGCATCGAAGACGTGGACGACATCATCTACGATCTCGATGCGGCGCTGACCGAGGCCGTGAAGGAGGCGTGACCGTGACCGACACCACCGAGGTCCAGCTGGTCAACGGGCTGAGCTGCTCGCTGCCCGCCGACTCCCCGCTCGCCAAGCTGCTGAAGTCGCAGCGCACCTGGGTGGGCCCCGACGCGAAGGAACGGCTGCGCATCCTGCGCGGAGCGAAGTCGGTCGCGATCGTCGGCGCCTCGCCGAACCCGGCGCGCTCCAGCTACTTCGTCGGAACCTACCTGCAGCAGTCGAGCGACTTCCGCGTGTACTTCGTGAACCCGAACGCCGACACGATCCTCGGCGAGAAGGCGTACCCCGACCTGGCGTCGCTGCCGGAGGTCCCGGACATCGTGGACGTGTTCCGCAAACCCTCGGACATCCCCGCGGTGATCGACGAGGCGGTCGCGGTCGGCGCGCCGACCGTGTGGGTGCAGCTCGGGATCTGGAACCAGGAGGCCGCGGAGTACGGCGAGTCCAAGGGCCTGACCATCGTCATGGACCGCTGCATCAAGATCGAGCACGCCCGCTTCCACGGCGGCCTTCACCTGCTCGGCTTCGACACCGGCCAGATCACGGCCCGCAAGACGATCCGCTGAGGGCGCGCCGCTCGGCCGGCGAGCACGGGAAAAACGCGCTGATCCGGGGCAATCGAGGACGGTTTTCCTGTGCTCGGCGGCCTTAGGCGCGCGCGACGATGTGGAAGACGTGCCAGTGCTTGGGGCCCTCGAAGGACATGCCGCGGCGGTCGTCCTCGACCAGCGTGAGCACGTCCATGCCGGCGAGCATCCCCTCCACTCCCCTGCGGTCGTGGAAGTTCATCCGGGGGCGGCCGAACCACTCGTCGTGCGGGCCGAACAGCTCGCCGGCGAACAGGCCGCCCGGCACCAGCGCGTCGCGGATGTCCGCCCACAGGTACGGGAAGCGGCCGGGCTCGCAGAACGGCAGCGCGAATCCGGCGTAGACCAGCTCGGCCTGCGGCAGCTCGCCCAGCGTCTCGAACGCGGCGCTGCGCACGTCCACCCGCGCGGCGGCGTCCGGCGCCAGCCCGTCCACGACGCGGTCGGCGACGCCGGGATCCGCGTCCACCGCGAGCACGCGCCAGCCGCGCTCCGCCAGTGCGCGGGTCTCGACGCCGTCCCCGCAGCCGAGGTCGAGCGCGAAACCGGGCTCGCCGTCCCACGCCGCCAGCGCGGTCTCGAAGGTGGGGCGGACCCCGCGACCGCCCTGCTTCTCGTAGAACTGCGACCAGTCGAACGCCATGCTCCTGAGCCTACGCGCGGGCTGCGGCGCGCGGGGATGCGCGCTGGCTAAGATCGGCGAGTGGATTCCGCGCCTGCCTCCCCCCGCGTCGCCGTGCTCGGGCCGGTGCTCGTCGAGGACCGCGCGGGCGCGCTGAGCGAGCCGACCGGCGTGCTCGGCAAGAGCCTCATCGTCGCGCTCGTGCTCTCCCCCGGCGGACTGTCGGTCTCCTCCCTCGTCGGCGAGCTGTGGGACGACGCCCCGCCCCGGCAGGAACGCGCGGCGCTGCAGACCCTGGTGTCCCGCGTGCGCACCGCGTGCGCGGACGGACTGCTCGCGTCGACACCGAGCGGGTACGCGCTCGCGGTCGGACGCAACGAGACCGACCTCGGCCTCGCCCGCCGGTTCGCCCAGACCGCCCGCGCGGCCGAGGCGTCCGGGGATGCGGCCGGCGCCGTCAGCGCCGCCGGCGCCGGGCTCGCGCTGTGGCGGGGCGAGCCCGGACGCGAGCTGGGCGACTCCCCGCTCGCCGCCGCGCTCGCGGCCACCGCCGGCGCGCTCCGCTCCGAGCTCCTGCAGCTGCGCGCCCGGGCGCACCGCGCGGCGGGCGACCCGGCGGCGGCGCTCGCCGACCTGCAGCCGCTGCTCGCCGAGAACCCGCTGGACGAGGGCCTCCAGCTGGAGCGGATGCACGCCCTCGCCGCCGCCGGCCGCCGCAGCGAGGCGCTGCTGGCCTTCGCCGAGGTGCGGGAGGCGCTGCTCGACCGGCTCGGCACGCGCCCGGGTCCCGCGCTCGTGGCGTACAACGCCGAACTGCTCGCCGACGACGAGGACGACGAGCCGGCGGCGCCGCGCCGCGTCCGGATCGGCCTGCGCAGCTCCCCCAACGCGCTGATCGGGCGCGAGTACGACCTGCAGGCGGTGGAGGACCTGGTCGCCACCTCCCGGCTGACCACCGTCCTCGGCGCCGGCGGCCTCGGCAAGACCCGGCTGGCGCAGGAGGTCGGCCACCGCGCGGTGCACACCCCCGCGGTCATCGTCGTCGAGCTGGCCAGCGTGCGCACCGGGGACGACCTGTCGCTCGCGTTCGCCTCCACGCTCGGCATCCGGGAGGCGCGCACCGCGCGGCCCAGCGAGCCCGGGGCGATGCTCGACCTCCGCTCGCGCATCCTGGGCGTGCTCGCCGAGCGCGAGACCCTGCTGATCGTCGACAACTGCGAGCACATCGTGGACGCGGCGGCCGCCTACATCTCCGACATCCTGGATTCCACGGCGTCGGTGCGCGTGCTCGCCACCAGCCGCGCTCCGCTCGCCATCGGCGCCGAGCGCGTGTACGCCCTCGAACCGCTGCCCGCCGAGGCGGACGGGCCCGCCGTCGCGCTGTTCACCGAGCGCGCCCGCGCCGCGCGGCCCGGAGTCGTCCTGCCGCAGGAGGCGGTCGCCCGGCTCTGCGCGCGGCTCGACGGCCTGCCCCTCGCGATCGAGCTGGCCGCGGCGCGCACCCGGTCCATGTCGGTGGAGGAGGTGGAGCGCCGGCTCGGCAACCGGTTCGCTCTGCTGACCGGCGGCGAGCGCACCGCGCCCGAGCGCCACCGCACGCTGTTCGCGGTGATCGACTGGAGCTGGAACCTGCTCGGCACCTCCGAGCAGCGGCTGCTGCGCCGGCTCTCCCGGTTCCCGGACGGGTTCAGCGCCGAGGCAGCCGAGGCCGTCGCCGGCAGCGGGGCCGACTCGGTGCTCGACGACCTGGACGCGCTGGTCGCCCAGTCGCTCGTCGGGGTCACCGAGGACGCCGACACGGGCATCCTGCGCTACCGGATGCTGGAGACCGTGCGCGAGTTCGGCGACCGCGAGCTGGAGGCGGCGGGCGACGCCGACGAGGTGCTCGCAGGCATGGACGCGTGGGCGATCGCGTTCTCGCGCGACGCGCTCTCCCGGATGCACGGCCCCGAGCAGGTGCCGACCTTCGGCAGGGTCACCGCGGAGCAGGACAACCTGGTCGGCGTGCTCCGGTCGGCGATCGACGGCCGCAGGCAGCGCACGATCGCCGCCGTGTTCGCGCTGCTGGCCTACTACTGGTCGCTGCGCAGCGCGCACACCGAGGTGCTCGGGTTCGGCGGGACCGTGCTCGACGCGCTGGACGGCTGGGAGCCGGAGGACGACGACCGGGACGCTGCTGCCGCCTGCTACGCGATGATCGGCGGTACCTTCCTGTTCGCCGGGCTCCGCACCGCCGTCCGTGCGATCTCGCGCCTGAAGCGGCTGAGTCGCGGCAGGCCCTTCGGCGACGCGAAGCTGACCACGATCGCCGGCCTGGTGATGGCGGCGGGTCACGTCGAACCGGGGACGCGCCTGCTGGACGAGTTCAGCCGGTCGGCCGATCCCGAGCAGGCGGCCATTGGCAACCTCCTCAGCGGGCAGCTGCAGGAGAACGCCGGCGAGCTGGACGAGGCCCTGGAGACGGTCGGCCGCGCCTATCGGGCCGCGGTGACGGCGGAGGACACCTGGTCGATGGCGACGGCGGCGCAGAGCATCGCCCAGCTGTACAGCCAGCTCGCGCATCCCACCGAGGCGCTGGAGTGGGCGCGGCGGGCGCGCGAGGGCATCGTCCTGCTGCAGGCGACCGGCGACCTCCGCCAGCTGGAGTGGCTGATCGCGATCAACTCGATCAGCGCGGGCGACCTCGCCCGCGGCCGGGAGCTGCTGGAGGCCTACCTGACCGGCGAGGTCGACCGCACGGGGTTCGACTACGTCGACTACTACGGCGTCGGCTACTCGGGCATGGCGGAGATCGCGCTCGCCGAGGGCGACCTCGCCGAGGGCGTCCGGCTGTACGGAGAGGCGATCGGCGTCTACATCGACGACGCGTCCGCCGAGCGCGAGGTGATCGCCAACCCGTGGCTGACCATCCTGGGCGCCGCCGACATCGCGGCCCGGCTGCGCGCGCACGAGGAGCAGCCGGGACTCCTCGATCGCGCCGAGACCGACGACAACGCGCGCCGGCTGCGGCTGAGGGCGCTGGTGAACGCGCGGCTGAGCCCGAACTACCTGGACAAGCCCGTCGTCGGCACCGGCCTGATCGGCTACGCGGTGTGGATGCTCGACGCCGCCACCTCCGCCTCCCGCGACGAGCGCTGGGTCGCCGACGGCGTCCGGCTCTTCGCGCTGGCGACCCGGTCCAACTCCCGCCAGGACCTGCCGACGCTGAACCGCGAGCGCCTCGCCGAGCGCGTCCGCCGCGTGCACGGGGAGGCCGTCCTCGACGACGCGATCGCCGAGGTCGCCGCGCTCACGCGCGAGGAGGCGGCGACGCGCGGTCTCGCCCTGCTCGCCGACGTGCGCGCCTGACCGGAGAACGCGAAGCGGCCGCCGCTCCCCTCCGCAGGGTGCGACGGCCGCCGTCCGGGAGCGGGAGGCTAGGCCTTCCGCATGTAGGCGCGCACGGTGAGCGGCGCGAACACGGCCACGATGACCGCGGCGCCGAGCAGCGCCCACCAGCCGTCGGCGCCGAAGGTGCCGTTGTTGGCGAGGTCGCGCACCGCGGTGACCAGGTGCGAGACCGGGTTGATGTTCACGAACGTCTGCAGCCACTCCGGCATGGTGTCGACCGGGACGAACGCGTTCGAGAAGAACGTCAGCGGGAACAGCACCAGGAACGAGATGCCCTGCACCGATCCCGCGGTGCGGGCGATCACGCCGAAGAAGGCGAAGATCCAGCTGATGGCCCACGCCGAGACGATGACCAGCAGCCCGGCCAGCACGACGAAGCCGAGACCCGCGGCGGGCCGGTAGCCCATGAAGAAGCCGGTCACGAACGTGATCGTGGTGGCGATCGCGTAGCGGAGCGTGTCGGCGAGCAGCGCGCCGGAGAGCGGCGCGATGCGGGCGATCGGCATCGACTTGAAGCGGTCGAACACGCCCTTGTCCATGTCCTCGCGCAGCTGGACGCCGGTCACGACGGAGGTCGTGATGACGGTCTGCGCCAGGATGCCGGGGATCAGCGCGGGCAGGTAGTTCTGCACGTTGCCGGCGATCGCGCCGCCGAAGAGCAGCGCGAACATCAGCGTGAAGATGATGGGCTGCAGCGTCACGTCGAACAGCTGCTCCGGCGTCCGCTTGATCTTGAGCAGGCCGCGGCGGGCCATGGTCAGGGTGTTCGCGAGCGTCTGGCTCAGGCTGACGTGGTTCTTGAGGTTCCGCTCCGACGGCGGGGTGATGGTGGCGATGGCGGTCATGCCCGGACTCCTTCTGCTGCGACGGACGCCTCTGGGTCGGACGCGTCCTCCGTCTCCTCTTCGACGCCGTGACCGGTGAGGGTGAGGAACACCTCGTCGAGGGTCGGCTTCTGGACGGACATCTCGGCCAGGTGGATGCCCGCCTCGCGGAACGTGACGAACAGGTCGGTGACCGCGTCCGCGTCGCGCATGGGAGCGGTGAGCCGCGAGCCCTCCGGGGAGACGACCGCCTCGACGCCGAGCACCGTGGCGATCGCCCGGCGGGCGTCCTCGATGTCGGCCGGGTCGGTCAGCCGCAGCTGCAGCGACGAGTCGCCGACCGAGGCCTTGAGCTCGTCGCCGGTGCCCTCCGCGACGACCCGGCCGCGGTCGATGACGGCGATGCGGTCCGCCAGCTGGTCCGCCTCGTCCAGGTACTGCGTGGTGAGCAGCACGGTGGAGCCGGTCGAGACCAGGCGGCGGATGGTGTCCCACATCTGCGCGCGGGTGCGCGGGTCGAGGCCGGTGGTCGGCTCGTCGAGGAAGATGAGCGGCGGCTGGGCGATGAGGCTCGCGGCCAGGTCGAGCCTGCGGCGCATGCCGCCGGAGAACTTCTTCAGCGGGCGCTTGGCGGCCTCGGTGAGCCCGAACTCCTCGAGCAGCTCGGCGGTCTTGGCCTTCGCCTCCCGGCCGCTCAGCCCGAGCAGCCGGCCGAAGATCATCAGGTTCTCGTTGGCGGAGAGCGTCTCGTCGACGGACGCGAACTGGGCCGTGACGCCGAGGAGCTGGCGGACGATCTGCTGCTCCTTCCGGATGTCGTGGCCGAAGATGAAGGCATCCCCGCCGTCCGGCCGGAGCAGGGTGGCGAGCATGGAGATGGTGGTGGTCTTCCCGGCGCCGTTCGGGCCGAGGACGCCGTAGACGGTGCCGGCGCGGACGTTCAGGTCGACGCCGTCGACCGCGCGGTTGTCGCCGAAGACCTTGACGAGCCCGTGGGCTTCGACGGCCCACTCGGTGCTTCCGGTCATGGTGGTCCTTCCTGGTTGGATGGGTACCCTGCGATGCTGCCGCGCCCCGCTTACACCGCACTCACACCCCGCTTACACGCACTCACAGCCCCTCACGCGCACGCTTTCGGCCGGCGAGTACGCGGATTCTCTGCCTACTCGGCCGTTTTGGGGCGAGATTCTGCGTACTCGGCGGGTGGGGAGGGGGCGCGGGGAGGGGGCGCGGTCAGGCGGCGCGGCGGGCGGCGGCGAGGAGGGCGGGCCGGTCGACGCCGGCCAGGGTGAGCGCTCGGGGGACGGTGCCGAGCTCGAGGGCGAACAGGCCGGCGAGCAGGTCGATCTCGGCGGAGCGCTGGCGGCGCTGGGCGGCGGCCGCCTTGTGGGCGCGGACGAGCGCATCCTTCGCGGAGGCGCCCCAGCGCGGCCGGGCCACCCGGGGCGAGGCGACGAGGCGGGAGGCGGGCAGCGGCTCGACGCCGGCCACGCGCAGGCTGGCCGCGCGCTCGGCGGAGAGGGCCGCATCCACCCCGGCGGTGTCGAGTCCGGCGTCGGCGAGGACGGCGCGGACGGGCGAGTCGTCCGCCATCGTCAGCGCGAGCAGCAGGTGCTCGGCCTCGACGAGGGGCGCGTTGCGGTGCTGGGCCTCGGCGACGGCGCGGACGATGAGCTCGCGGAGCGCCCGCGAGAGCGGCTGGCCCGGCGCGTTGTTGGCGGTCCCCGGTGTTGTCTCAGACATTGCGCCTCCTCAGGACGACGCCGGCCGCGGCGACCCGGCGCAGGTGCTTCTTGTGGACGGCCTGGCGGGTGATGCCGAGCGCGTCGGCGATCTGCGACCAGGTCCAGCCCTCGCGCAGCGCGCGCTCGACCTCGGCGTCCTCGAGACGGTCCGCGAGTTCGCGCAGCGCGACGACGGCGGCGAGGCCGTCGGCGATGCCGCCGAGCGGATCCGGCGTACTGGATGGTGGGGTCATACAAGCAACCATAGTTGCCTATTTCGATTTGTCAACCCGAGTTGCTCAATTCCGCCATCCGTGGGCAGGCGGGCGACGCACGAATCGTGCGCGGATGCGCGGCCGCGCGCCGGAATCGCGCGCGAGGCGCGACGTAGACTGGAGAAGTGACAGCGTACGTCTCCGCCTTCGACCTGTTCTCGATCGGCATCGGCCCCTCGAGCTCGCACACCGTCGGACCCCTCAGGGCGGCGAAGGCGTTCGCGGACCGGCTCGTGGAGCAGGGCATCGTCGAGCGCGTCGACCAGGTCACCTGCACCCTCTACGGCTCGCTCGGCTCCACCGGGATCGGCCACGGCACCCCGGACGCCGTCGTCGCGGGACTGCGCGGGCTCGAGCCGGAGAACTGCCGGCCGGAGGACGTGCGCGGCGCCTGGTCGGACCTGGGCGATGGCGACACTCTGCTGCTCGCCGGCGTCCGCAGCATCCCGCTGGCCAGGGGCGACATCGACTTCGAGCCGCGGACCCGCCTCCCCGGGCACCCGAACGCGCTCACCCTGCGCGCGTGGGGACGCTCCGCGGACGGCGCCAGGGAGCCGCTGCCGCTGTTCGAGGAGACCTACTACTCGATCGGCGGCGGGTTCATCCGCCGCGACGGCGAGGAGGCGGAACTCGCCGCGCGGGCGTCGCACCCGCTCCCCTACGACTCGGCGGCGGAGCTGCTCGGCATCTGCGAGCGGCTCGGCATCCCGATCTGCGAGGTCGCCCGCCGCAACGAGATCGCCCTGCACGGCGAGGAGGCGACGAACGCCAGGCTCGACCTGATCTGGGATGCGATGGCGGAGTGCGTCGCGCGCGGGCTCGCCGGCGACGGGACGCTGCCGGGCGGCCTCGGCGTCAAGCGCCGCGCCGCCACGATGCGCGAGCACCTGGAGCGCGTGCGCGACGATCCCGGCCGCGCCACCGCCCTGGAGTGGCTGCACGCGTTCGCGCTGGCGGTCAACGAGGAGAACGCCTCGGGCGGCCGGGTGGTCACCGCGCCCACCAACGGCGCCGCCGGCATCGTCCCCGCTGTCGCCCACTACTACCTGCGGTTCGTGCCAGGCGCCTCGCTCGACGGGATCCGCACCTACCTGCTGACCGCGACCGCGATCGGCTCGCTGTTCAAGGCGAACGCCTCCATCTCGGGAGCCGAGGGCGGCTGCCAGGCCGAGGTCGGCTCGGCGTGCGCGATGGCGGCCGGCGCGCTGTGCGCCGTGCTCGGCGGGACGCCGCAGCAGGTCGAGAACGCGGCGGAGATCGCGATGGAGCACCACCTCGGCCTCACCTGCGACCCGGTCGGCGGCCTGGTGCAGATCCCGTGCATCGAACGGAACGCGATCGCCTCGTCCACCGCCGTCTCCGCCGCCAGGATCGCCCTGCACGGCGATGGCTCGCACCTCGTCTCGCTCGACACCGTCATCGAGACGATGCGGCAGACCGGCCTGGACATGTCCACCAAGTACAAGGAGACGAGCGAGGGCGGCCTCGCCGTCAACGTCATCGAGTGCTGAGCCCGCGCGTTACGCCCGGTTGCGGACACCGTGGGCGGCGTCGGGGGTCGCCGCTAGCTTGGTGCCCATGAGTCACGCAGCAGAGCAGACCAGCCACCAGGGCGCCTCCACCGGGCCCGGCACCTCCACCGCGGGAACCGCCCTCGGGGCCGCCCTCGCCGGACCGCTCGTCTCCACCCAGTGGCTCGCCGACCACCTGGGTGCGGAGGGGCTCGTCGTGCTGGACGCGAGCGTCGTCCCCGCTCCCGGGCCCGACGGCAGGCCGGTCTACGGAACGGGCCGGGTGAGGCACGAGGAGGCGCGGATCCCCGGCGCCGGGTTCGCCGACCTGCTCGACGCGTTCAGCGACCCCGACGGCGCGCACCCGTTCACCCGGCCCTCCGCGCAGGCGTTCGAAGCCGCGGCGACGGCCGCCGGCATCGGCCCGGACACGACGGTCGTCGTCTACGACGGCGCGGTCGGCCAGTGGGCGGCGCGGCTGTGGTGGCTGTTGCGCTCGTTCGGCCACGACCGGGTCGCGGTGCTCGACGGCGGCTCCGTCGCGTGGACGGCGGAGCAGCGGCCGGTCGAGTCCGGTGTCGCCCCGGTGCCGGTGCCGGCCGCCGCGCCGTTCGCCGCGGAGGAGCGCGACGGGTTCTGGAGCGACCGGTCGCACGTCGAGAGCGTGCTCGCGGGCGAGCGTCCCGCCACGCTGATCTGCGGGATGCCGCCGCGCGACTTCGCGGCCAGGCACATTCCCGGCAGCATCAGCGCGCCCGCCGTCCGCCTGGTCGACCGCGCGACCAACACGGTCCTCCCGCAGGCGCAGCTGCGCGAGGTGTTCGCGGACGTCCTCGCCTCAGATGACCCGGTCATCGCCTACTGCGGCGCCGGGATCGCCGCAGCGGCCGACGCGCTCGCGCTCGCGCTGCTGGGCCGGCACGATGTCACGGTCTACGACGGCTCGCTCTCCGAGTGGGTCTCCGACCCGGCAGCGCCGCTCGCGAGCCTCGCGGCGTAGCCGCCGGTAGCTGACAAGTCACCGAATCCAGCGGATGCCCAGGCGCGCGGGACGTAGGCTCGCAGCATGAGCCTGATGGACATCCCGTTCCACACCATCGACGGCGAAACCACCTCCCTCGCGCAGTACGCGGGCAAGGTCATCCTCGTCGTCAACGTCGCCTCCCGCTGCGGCCTCGCGCCGCAGTACGAGAAGCTGGAGCGCCTGCAGGAGACGTACGGCGACCGCGGCTTCACCGTGATCGGCTTCCCGAGCAACCAGTTCCTGCAGGAGCTGAGCTCGACGGACGCGATCAAGGAATACTGCTCGACCACGTGGGGCGTGACGTTCCCGATGATGGAGAAGGTGCGGCTGAACGGCCGGTCAGCGCACCCGCTCTACGCGGAGCTGACCACGCATCCCGACGCGGAGGGCAAGGCCGGCAAGGTGAAGTGGAACTTCGAGACGTTCGTCATCACGCTGGACGGCGCCGTCCACCGGTTCCGCCCGACGACGGAGCCGGACGACCCGGCGATCGTCGGGCTGATCGAGGAATCGCTGCCCGCCGCCGCCTGATCCGGCCGCGATCGGACGACCGCGCGACCGGTGTCAAGCACGCCGGAACCAGCGCCCGCCGACCCGCTCGGTGAGCCGCCAGGATCCAGTCTCGGCGAGCTCGTCGATGCCGGCGACGGTCTCCAGGGCCACCGCGAGCGCGTCGTCGAGGCGGTCGGCGGTGAACCGCACGGTGATACGGGCCTCGCCGGCCACCACGTCCACGCTGGTCGCCTCCACGACCGCCAGCCGCCGAGCCGCCTCGGCCGCCGCCGGCTCGATCGCGGGGGCGGGGACGCCGGCCCGGAGCCGACCGACCGGGACCACTACACGGAATGAAGGCACGCGTCGAGCCTACGGCGATCCGCCGACGGGCGGCGTACGCTGTCACGAGCATCGAAGGGGGTGCGCAGATGCACACGGAACCACTGGACACGGCGAGCCTGCGACTCAGCGAGCTTCCACTGAGCGAGGCCGCGCTCGCCGACCTCGCGCGACTGCTGGACGAGCGCAGGCACAGCAGCCTGGCCGAGTCCGAGCACATCGCGGAGTCGCTCGGCACCCTGCTGTCGTCGCGCTCGGAGTCGACCGCGGACGACGAGCACGACCCGGAGGGGCCGACGCTGAGCTCGGAGTGGAGCAGGCTGCAGGCGCTGCGGACGGACACCGTCGACGACCTCGCCGCGATCGAAGCAGCGCTCGAGCGCATGCGCGACGGCGTCTACGGGGTCTGCGTGCACTGCGGGCGACAGATCGGCGAGGCGCGCCTCCGGGCCCGGCCGACGGCCGAGCTCTGCATCTCGTGCGCGGTGGCGGCGGAGCGCTGACCGCACCACCCGGAGGTCAGGCCGAGGGCCGCGACGCCCGGTAGACCGCCTCGGTCCGCGTCGACGCGCCGACCTTGCGCAGGATGCTCGACACGTGCACGCTGGCGGTCTTGGCGCTGATGAACAGCCGCTCGCCGATCTGCTTGTTGCTGAGCCCCTGCTCGATCAGCGCGAGCACCTGCTCCTCGCGCTCGGTGAGCGGTGCGGCGGCGCCGGGGACGGCCGTGCCCGCGGCACGGTGCCCGCGCGCGAGACCGAGCTCGTCGGCAGCCGCCACCAGCAGCCCGAACCCGAAGCGCTCCGCGTCCCGGCGGCCGGTGTCGGCCAGCCGCTCGGCGCGCTGCCGGTCGCCGGCGAGCAGCGCGACCCTGGCGGCGCGGATGAGCGCATACGGCCGCAGGTGCGCGGGAGCCACGGTGTCCTCTGCGGCCACGGCGGCGTCGTCCCAGGCCGCGGCGGTCTCCGGGGCGTCCCCGTGCCCGCCGGCCGCGGCGAGCGCGGTCGCGAGCTCGGCGCGGATCAGCGGTCCCCACGCCGTCGCGGTCGGCCACGAGGACACCGCGGCGAGCACCGCCTCGAGCCGGGCCGCCTCGGCGACCACGTCGATGTCCTCGGCGTCCGGGCCG
The DNA here is from genome assembly GCF_051955155.1 of Leifsonia sp. Lineage (NCBI taxonomy): Bacteria > Bacillati > Actinomycetota > Actinomycetes > Micrococcales > Microbacteriaceae > Leifsonia > Leifsonia sp. The sequence continues at coordinate 42,983 of NZ_JBQCGZ010000043.1, read as the reverse complement.
GCGCCGCCCGCCCGCGCGCGGACCGCCGCGATGTCGGCGAGCGCCCGCGCGGCGGCGGCCAGCACCGGCAGCTCGTGCGCGGCGACGACGCCGCGCCCGTCCGCGAGCACGGCGGAGGACTCCGCCCAGGCGGTCGCGTGGTCGCCGCGGGCGATCGCCAGCTCGGCCGCGAGCCGGGCGACACCGAGCTCGGACTGGGACTCGCGCTGCGCCATCGCGCGGAGGCCGGACTGCCAGCGCCGGAACAGGACCTCCGCCCGCTCGGCCTCGCCCCGCCAGAGCGTGAGCCAGAGCTTCATGCGCTGCAGGTGCGCGCGGAAGCTCGGCGGCGGCTCGAGCGCGAGCGCCGGGTCGAGCAACGCCTCCGCGCGGGCCAGCTCGCCGAGCGCGAGCAGCGGCTCCACCGTGTTGGAGGAGAGGATGACGCCCGACGTGCGCTCGACCCCGCGGGCGCGCGCCTTGCGGACGCCGGCCTCGGCGATGCGCACCGCCTCCTCGTAGCGGCCGAGACCGTTCATGGCGTCGGAGGCGTTCACGGCGTAGCGCAGGGAGGCCGCCGGTTCCATCCCGGCCAGGCGGCGCGCCTCTTCCAGCTCGGCGAGGCCGCGCTCGATGCTGCCGGAGGCGATGAGCGAGCTGCCGCGGATGTTGTGCGCGATCGAGCGCAGCGAGTCCGGCGCCCGCTCGCCCTCGGCGATGGCCTGCGAGGCAACGGCGATCGCCGAGTCGAAGTGCGCCATGAGCATCTGCTCGGCGGCGAGTTCGGCGAGCAGCTGGGGCCGCAGTCCGTCCTCGGCCGGCACCACCTCGGGCGGGACCACATCGAGGGCCTGGCGCAGCAGAGCGCTCACGCCGGGCCTGCCCAGGTTGTCCACGTACTGCGCCTTGTCGCGCAGCAGGCGGGCGTGCTGTGCCGGCGGCAGCTGGGCCGCCTCCGCGAGCGCCACGTTCACGAGCGCCAGCGCGCGCTCGCTGTCGCCGGAGTTGCGGAGCGCCGACGCGGTCTTCTTCTGCAGGTCGGTGAGCGTGAGGCCGCCGAGCCGCTCCGCGTCCGGCACACTCCCCCAGAGTTCGAGCGCGCGATCGCCCATCGCCGCCATCGTCGCGTAGGCGTAGGAACGCCGCGCCTCCTCCATCGCCTCGATGGACGTGACGAACGCGCGCTGCAGGTCGTGGGCGGCCAGCCAGTGCGTCGAGAGCTGGATGGCGGAGCGCTGCCGGCTGTTCTCCAGGGCCTGCGCGTAGCGGGTGTGGAACCGGCTGCGCTCGCCGGGCAGCAGGTCGGCGTGCACCGCCTCGCGCACCAGGGCGTGCCGGAACGAGTACTCGGTGGAGTCCGCGGTGAGCACGTTGGCGACAACCGCCTCGCGCGCGGCCGCGTCCAGCTCCTCCGGGCTGCCGTCGTAGACGGCGCTGAGCAGGTCGTGCTCGACGCAGACGCCGCCCGCGGAGAGCAGGCGCAGCAGCCGCTGGGCGGGATCGCTGAGCCGCTCGTAGCGGGCGAGCAGGATCTCGCGCAGCGTCTCCGGCAGGTCCTCGCCCGCCACCAGGCCGTCGATGCCGGCGAGCTCCTCCACGAAGAACGGGACGCCCTCGCTCAGCCGGTACACCGTGTCCACCGTCGCGGCGTCGGGTTCGCAGCCGAGCAGCCGCTCGACGAGCGTCGCCACCTGGTCGCGCCCGAGCCGCGCCAGCTCCCACCTGGTCACCCGCCGGGTGCGCTCCAGCTCGCCGAGGTAGGCGCGCAGCGGATGGCCGCGCGACACCTCGTCGCTGCGGTAGCTGAGCACGAACAGGACGCGGCCCCGGTCGGCCATCCTCACCACGAAGCGCAGCAGCTCCAGCGTCGAGGTGTCCGCCCAGTGGATGTCCTCGACCGCGACGACGAGCGGCCGCTCGGCCGAGAGCGTCTCGAACAGCACGGTGACCAGCTCGTACAGCCGCTCGGCCCCGGTGCGGGCGGGGACCGCGGACTCGTCGGCGAGCTCCGGCAGCAGCACGGAGAGCACGCCGGCGCCCGGCCCCGCCGCCTCGAGCACGGCGTCCAGCCCGCGCACCTGCACGAGCCGGCGCAGCACGGCCGCGAGCGGGGCGTAGGGGGCTCCGTCGCCGCCGAGGTCGACGCAGCGGCCGAGCAGGACGGTGGCCGACTGCCCGGACTCGGCGAGGAACTCGCCCAGCAGCCGCGACTTGCCGATCCCCGCCTCGCCGCCGATGACGACGGCACGCGGCTCGCCGGCCGAGGCCGCCACCAGCTCCGCGCGCAGAGTCTCCAGATCGGGTTCCCGCCCGATCATCGTGGGACTCGACGCCGCTGATCGCATGCCTTCATCGTGCCATGCGCCACCGACATCGGCAGCGCCCGTCCCGCCCGGTCTGCGGAGGGCAGAACCGCCCGTCACCGGCCGGCGTGCGCGAGCTCCCGCTCGCGGGCCGGGACGGGCTCTGCGAGCGGCTCCGCGGCCGGCTGCGGCGCCCGCTCCCGCGCAGCGGGCGCGCCCGTCCCCGCTGCGGCGGCGGCGACCTGCCGGTCGTGCTCCGCCCGCGCCCTGGCGAGCCGCTTCGCGATCAGGCCCTCCGCCCGCACCTGCAGCAGCTCCTCCACGCGCTCGCGGCGGCGGCGGTCGCGCTCGCGCTCCTGCTCCGCGCGTGCGGCCTCCGCCGCACCCAGCCGGGCCGTCACGTACTCGTCTGCCAGCATCATCGTCGCACCCCTTCTCGATGCTCCCTGTCCTTCGTCACGATCAAGCGTCGTCTCTAAGGCATCCCCCCTGCATCGGGCAGATGCCCTATTTGCCGACGCGAGGACGGCCTCGACACGCCGCCCCCTCCGGAGCAAGCTGGCAGCATGGCAACGATCAACGAACTCCAGCCGCCGTACTCCGTCGGCTACCTCGTCGGGAGCTTCTCCTCCGTCTCCATCAACCGGACGCTGGCGAAGGCCCTCCTGCGCCTCGCCCCGCGCGATCTCGTCTTCACCGAGATCCGCATCGGCGAGCTGCCGCTCTACAACCGCGACTTCGACGCGGACTACCCGCAGATCGCGCGCGACTTCAAGGCCGCGATCGCCGCCCAGGACGCGCTGCTGTTCGTCACGCCCGAGTACAACCGGTCGATCCCCGGCGCGCTCAAGAACGCCATCGACTGGGCGAGCCGGCCGTACGGCGAGAACGTCATCGCGCGCAAGGCCACGGCGGTGATCGGCGCCTCCTCCGGAGCGATCGGCACGGCCGTCGCTCAGCAGCAGCTGCGCAGCGTGCTCAGCTTCCTGCAGGCGCCGCAGATGAACGCGCCGGAGGCGTACATCCGGCTGACCCCGGGGCTGATCACCGAGGACGGGGACGTCACCGACCCCGGAACCGAGGAGTTCCTGCGCGGCTTCATGAACGCGTTCTTCGAGTACATCGAACGCGTGCTCACCGTGGTGCCGAGCCCGCGCTGAGGCATGCCGTGCTCCTGGCGGACCGGTCCGAGGCGCGGAAGCTGCGGCTGGACATCGGCCACGCCCCCGGGGGAGGAGAGCCCGCCGTCACCGTGGAGGCGGTGGACGGCGAGCGCTCCTGGACGCTGACCGCGCCCGTCCTGAGCGAGGACGAGGCGACCGAGCTGGCCGCCTGGCTCGCCGGGCTCGCGGGCGACCTGACACTCGGAGCGGACGAGTGGTCGGCGCTGACCTTCGCGGAGCCGGTCCTCTCGCTCAGCGGTCGGCGCATCCCCGGCGGCGGGGTCGAGCTGCGGGTCGCCCTGCTCGGAATGCGCGCGACGGCGGCCCCGCCCGGGGAGACCACCGACGTCGTCATCGGCCTCGCCCTCGCGGACCAGGACGTGCGCGAGGGCGCCGTCGCCCTCGCGGCCCAGGCCGCCCGGCGCGCCTGACCCCGGGGGGCTCAGCGGCCGCCGGTGCGCTTGCGGTGCCGCTGCGCGATGGCCTGCTCGCCGTACGGGTAGACCTCGGTGCGCGGGCTGCTCGCCTCGTCCAGGGCGGTGCGCTGCTCGTCCGTGAGGTCGAGGTCAGCGGCGGCCAGGTTGTCCTCCAGCTGCTCGACGGTGCGCGCGCCGAGGATGACCGAGGTCACCGCGGGACGGTCGGCCAGCCACGCGAGCGCGACCTGCGACATGCTGGCGCCGGTCTGCTCCGAGACGGTCTGCACGGCGTCGATCACCTGCCAGGTGTGCGGGTCGGCGTTGCGGGCCTCCCACGCCTCCATCCCGCGCGTGGGGTTCTCGCCGAGCCGGGTGGCGCCGGTGGGCGCCTGGTCCCTGCGGTACTTGCCGCTCAGCCAGCCGCCCGCGAGCGGCGACCAGGGCAGCAGCCCGATGCCGGCGTCCAGGGCGGCCGGGACGATCTCGTGCTCGATGCCGCGCATCAGCAGGCTGTACTGCGGCTGCAGCGTGACGGGCGGCGCCCAGCCGTGCGCCTGCGCGACGGCGGCCGCCTTGGTCAGCTGCCAGCCGAGGTAGTTCGAGAAGCCGTAGTAGGAGATCTTGCCCGCGGTGACCGCGTCGTCCAGGAAGCGCAGCGTCTCCTCCAGCGGGGTCAGCGCGTCGAAGGCGTGCAGCTGGTAGAGGTCGATGTGGTCGACGCCGAGCCGGCGCAGCGACGCGTCGAGCGCGGAGCGCAGGTGGGTGCGCGAGAGGCCGAGGTCGTTCGGGCCGTCGCCCATCGGGAAGCGGCCCTTGGTGGCGATGACGAGGCGGTCGCGGCTGCCGTGGTTGCGCGCCAGCCAGCGGCCGATGATCGTCTCCGAGACGCCCGAGCTGTAGACGTCCGCCGTGTCGATGACGGTGCCGCCGGCGTCGAGGTAGCGCTCCAGGATGGCGTGCGAGGTCCGCTCGTCCGCCTCCGCTCCGAAGGTCATGGTGCCGAGGGCGTACTCCGACACGATCGTTCCGCTGTTTCCGAGATTCCTGAGGTCCATGCTGCGACGCTAGCCCCGGCGCCGCGATTCGCATACCGTTCATCGACGTGAGGCTGCTGATGATCTCGGACACGCACATCCCGAAACGCGCGAAACGGCTGCCGGACGCGGTGCTCGCGGAGGTGGACGCGGCGGACGTCGTGATCCACGCCGGCGACTGGGTGGATGTGGCGACGCTCGACCTGCTCGAGGAGCGCTCCCGGCGGCTGATCGGCGTGTACGGCAACAACGACGGGGCCGCATTGCGGGCCCGGCTGCCGGAGGTGGCGCGCGCGGAGCTCGGTGGCCTGCGCTTCGCCGTCGTGCACGAGACCGGCCAGGCGACCGGCCGCGAGCGCCGCTGCGAGTCGGCGTTCCCAGACGCCGATGTGCTCGTCTTCGGTCACTCGCACATCCCGTGGGACACCGTCGCCCCGGGTGGCCTGCGGCTGCTGAACCCCGGCTCGCCGACCGACCGCCGCCGCCAGCCCGCGTGCACCTACCTGACCGCCGAGGTCGCCGACGCCCGCCTCACCCGCGTCGACCTCCACTCCCTCCCCCTCCCCGCCCCCGTCCGGTAGCCGTCGAGTACGCGGATTCTCTGCGTACTCGACGGTTTCGGGGCCACTTTCTGCGTACTCGGCTGTTAGGGGAGGTGGAGGAGGGTGTCGGTGGTGAGGGCGCGGACGGCGGGGAGCAGGTCGGCGCGCAGGGCCTCCTCGTCGACCTCGAGCAGCTGGGCGAGCGCAGCGACGATCGCGGCGACGCTGAGCTCGCCGTCGCACGCGCCGACCAGAGCGGCGAGGGCGGTGTCTGCGGCGATCACCCGGCCGAAGCCGCCGCCCTGGCGCAGCAGGATCGCCGTCGGAGCGTCCGCGCCCGGCCACAGGTGCCGCTCCTCCGTCACGTCGCCCGCCACCGTCAGCCGCAGCGCCCCGAAGGCCGCGTCGTCGAGCGCCGCCTGCACGTCGTGCGCGGCGAGGCACGCACCGAGGTGCACGCCGAGGCCGGCCTCGTTCGCGCCGAGCGCGCCGTGCATGCGCTCGAACCGGCGCAGCGTCGGCACGCCCTCCGCGCGGCGCAGCAGCACGTAGCCGAAGCCGACCTCGCGCACGCCGCGCGCCTCGAAGTCGTCCAGCCACGCGGACACCAGCGCGTCGAACGCCTCCGTGCCCTGGCGGGTGCCGCCGTCGCGGATCCAGGTCTCGGCGTACTGCGCCGCGTCCTCGGTGTCGCGCTCGATCACCCACGCGTCGAGGGGATGCGCGGACGCGTCCACCCAGCTCCGCACGCGGTCGAGCGCGTCGCCGGTGCCGCGATACTCCCAGTTGCCGAGCAGCTGGGCGACGCCGCCCGGCTCCAGGTGCTCCGCGCATCCGGAGACGAACGCCGCGACCAGCTCGTCGCCGACCATTCCGCCGTCGCGGTACTCGTAGGCGGGGACGCCGTCGGCGCGCGGGGTGATCACGAACGGCGGGTTCGAGACGATGTGGTCGAACCGCTCCCCCGCCACCGGTTCGAACAGGCTGCCGAGCCGGAACTCGATGCCATCGATGCCGTTCAGCTCGGCGTTCAGCGCCGCGAGCCGCAGCGCGCGCTCGGAGATGTCCGTCGCGACGACGCGGCGCGCGTGACGCGAGGCGTGCATGGCCTGGATGCCGCAGCCGGTGCCCAGGTCGAGCGCGGTGGCGACGGGCCGTTGCAGCATCAGCCCGCTGAGCGTCATGGACGCCCCGCCGACGCCGAGCACGTGGTCCTCCAGGAGCGGGCCGCCGAGCGCCAGCTCGCCGAGGTCGGAGACGATCCACCACTCCGCGGGACCGAGCGCGTCCACGAAGCTGTACGGCCGCAGGTCGACGGCGGGCGCTACCGTGCCGGCGTCCCCGTCCGCCGCTTCGGAGAGCAGCCCGAGCGCGACGGCGCCGTCGACGCCGAGGGCGGGCAGCGCCTCCGCGGCCCGCTCGCGCGCGACCGGCCGGCCCAGCACGAACAGCGCCGCGAGGGGCGGCAGCGCGCCACCGCCCGCGCGGGCGACCGCGCGCTCGGCGGGCACGCCCTGGCCGCGGTGCAGCGCGGCGGCCGCCTCCGCGCCCCAGAGCGCGTCGAGACCGTCGACGGTGAAACCGGCGGCGGAGAGATCGGAACGGAGGGCGGCGACGGCGGGTGAGCTCACGCCTCCATTGAAGCAGGAGCAGAATGGGCCACGTGATCCGCAAGAGGGCGACCGTGACGGGCCAGGTGCAGGGCGTCGGCTTCCGCTGGAGCGCGCGCGAGCAGGCGCACCGCATCGGCGTGACCGGCTGGGCGCGCAACCGCGCGGACGGGAGCGTCGAGGTGGAGGTCGAGGGCGAGCCGGAGGCCGTCGAGCGCATGCTCGGCTGGCTGCGCACCGGCCCTCCCGGCAGCGCGGTCGAGGAGGTCGCGGTGTCGGACGCACCGGTGGACGGCGACGACGAGTTCCGCATCCGGCAGACCGTGTGAACCGGGCGGGGGCCAGAATAGGGGCATGACCCGCGCCACGCTGCTCACCATCACCGCGCCCACCGGCGACCCGGCCACCGGAGACCCCGGCTACGCCGTCGCCGACTTCGATGCGCCGCAGGTGCGCATCACCGACCTCGGCATCACGCGCGGAGACGGCGTGTTCGAGACGATCGCCGTCATCGACGGTCACCCGCAGGCGCTCGGCCCGCACCTGATGCGGCTCGCGCACTCCGCGGCGCTGCTCGACCTGCCGGAGCCGGCCGAGCACGTCTGGCACGAGGCCGTGCTGGCCGGGATCGCCGACTACCGCACGCGCAATGGCGGCGGCGACGAGCTGTACGCCAAGCTCATCTACAGCCGCGGCGTCGAGGGCTCCGGTCGGCCGAGCGGCTGGGTCTTCGTGGACCAGGGCGAGGACTTCAGCAGCCAGCGCCTCGGCATCCGCGTCGTCACGCTCGACCGCGGCCTGCGCCACGACATCGCCGAGACCGCGCCGTGGCTGCTCGCCGGCGCGAAGACGCTCTCCTACGCTGTCAACCGCGCCGCACAGCGCGAGGCCGTCCGCCGCGGCGCCGACGACGTCCTGTTCCTCAGCTCGGACGGGTTCGCGCTGGAGGGGCCGACCTCGAACGTCATCCTGCTCTCGGACGGAGTGGTGAGCACGCCGCAGACCGACCAGGGCATCCTGGCCGGGACGACCCAGGCGGCGGTCTTCGACTTCTTCACCACCACGGGGCTGCGGACCGAGTACCGGAGGATCACCGCCGAGGAGCTCGTGACGGCGGACGCGCTGTGGCTGGTGTCGAGCGTGCGGATGGCCGCGCCGATCACCGACCTGGACGGCCGCGCCTACCCGGTCGACGCCGCGCTGACCGCCGAGCTCAACCGCTATCTGCTCTCGCGCACGCACTGATCCCGCGCATCATTCGGCGCAGATCGCGGTTCCCGCGCGCGGGATACCGCTGATCCGGCACAAACGGTGACCCGGTTACGTGCCGATTCGCGACACGCGGATTCGGCGCTTAGGCTGTACGCACCGCACCGGCGACGAGGCCGGCGCCACTGTCAGCGGAGGGAGGTCGACGTGAGCGAGCAGGTCCCGAGAAGCATCGAAGTGCTGCGTCAGCAGGCGCGAGACGAACTCGCCGCGATCATCGAGCACCGCTGCCGCGCCGGCGAGGACCCGTGGCATTTCATCCCGGACCTGCCGAGCGTCGACGAGCAGGTCGTCATCTCGCTCCGCGCCGGGGCGATCGAGGAGTTCGACCTCGCCGAGGAGCAGTCGCGGGCGCACCACCCCGCCGCCGGCCGCGACACCTTCGCCCGCTTCGAGTACGGCGTGCTGCGGCGCATCGCGCTCGAGCATCCCGAGCTGAGCGAGGCCGTCTGGGGCATGCTCGACAAGGTGGAGCGCGCGTAGCAGACTTCCCGCATGGGAATCGTCACCGCGGACATCGCCCTCTCGCTCGACGGCTACGCCGCCGGCCCCAACCAGTCGCTCGACAAGCCGATGGGCGAGGGCGTCGACGGACGGCTGCACACGTGGATGTTCGCCGAGTACGCGGACCGGCACGCCGAGGAGATCGACGCGATCACCGCGGCGGGCGCCTACGTGATGGGCAGGAAGATGTTCGGGCCGGTGCGCGACGAGTGGCCGGCGCCCGACGCGCCGCTCGGCGACTGGACCGGGTGGTGGGGCGACGAGCCGCCGTACCACGCGCCCGTCTTCGTGCTCACGCACTACGCGAGGGAGCCGCTGAAGCTGACGGGGACGACCTTCTGGTTCGTGACCGACGGCATCCACTCGGCGCTCGACCAGGCGCGCGCGGCCGCGGGCGACGCCGACGTCGCGATCGCCGGCGGCGCGGAGACGCTCAACCAGGCGCTGTGGGCGGGCGTCGTGGACGAGCTGCGGCTGCACGTGGTGCCGATCACGCTCGGGGCGGGCGAGCGCGTGTTCGACCGGGTGCCCGCGCTGGAGCTGGAGCTGCTGCGCGAGCGGGTGACGCCCGAGGTCGCGCACCTCACGTATCGCGTGCGGCGCTGAGCGCCCAGCGCAGCGCGGGCCGCCAGGTCTCCCAGCCGTGGCCGCCGGGGAACTCTCTGAACGTCGCCGCGATGCCCGGGGTCGCGGCGGCGAGCCGGACCAGTTCGCGCGCTTGCGCCCCGACCGCGAGCGCGGCGGGCGCCCCGGGAATCGCGGGCTCCGCATCCCCCGCAGCGACGAGCAGCCGCGTCGGCGTCCCCGGATGCGCGGCGAGTGCCGCCCGGTGGCCGAGCCGCGCGTACACGGCAGGGTCGAACAGCGCCGACGCGGTGCCGAAGGCTCCGGATTCGCGGGCCGACGACCCCTCGGGCGGTTCCGGGTCGTAGAGCGCGGGACTGAGCGCGATCACCGTGCCGAAGAGTTCCGGGTGCGCGAGCCCGAGCCGCACGGCACCGGCGCCGCCCATCGAGTAGCCGGCGACGGTCCGGGCCGCGCGGTCGCCGGTGATCGGCAGCTCGTCCTGCGCCCAGGAGAGGAGGTCGCGCACGACCGCGGTCTCCACGGCCCGGCCGCCGGGATGCGCGGAGTCGACCCAGTAGCCCGCCCGGTCGAGCCACGGCGCGTCCGGGATGAGGACCACCCCGGGCGGAAGCTCGCCGAACACCGGCCGCCAGCTCCGGGCGCCGTCGCCGCGGCCGTGCAGCAGCACGGTGACGGGATGCGGCCCGCGTCCCTGCGGCACCCGCAGCAGGAAGCCCAGCTCCCCGCCGAGCGCCGCGCTCGGGATCGCGGCCCAGCGCGGCGCGGTCACCGGCCGAGGATCCTCCGGGCGCGGGCGGCCATCGCGGCATCCACCATCTGGCCGTCCGCGAGCGTCGCGACGCCGTCGGCCGTCAACGCGTCGAGCACCGCGCGCGCCCACGCCACCTCCTCCTCGCGCGGCAGGAAGACCTCGCGGATCACCGGCAGCTGGGCGGGGTGGATGGCCGAGCGGCCGTGCCAGCCGAGGCGCCGGCCGCGCTCGGTGTCGGCGCGCAGGCCGTCCAGGTCGCGGATGCCGGGGTAGGCCGCCAGCATCGGCGCCGGCAGCCCGGCGGCGCGGGCGGCGACCAGCAGCCGGACGCGGACGTGGTCGAGCACGACGTCGTCGCGCGTGCCGAGCTCGGCGGCCAGGTCGGACTCCCCCGCTCCGAGCGCGGCGACGGCGGGATGCGAGGCCAGCTCGAACGCGCGCTCCAGCCCGAGGGCGGACTCGACGAGCGCGGTGACCGGCAGGCCGGGTGCGAGCGCGGCGATGCGGTCCAGCTCGGCCGTCGACTCGACCTTCGGCAGCCGGAGGCCGAGCCGCGCGCCCGTGGCGACCAGGGCGGCCACCTCGTCCTCGGCGCCGCGGTTGACCCTGACCTGGATGCCGGGGCCGTCCGCGGCGCCGCGCGCGGCCAGCCAGCCGGTGACCGCGGCGAGCGCGGACTCCTTCGCCGCGGGCGCGACCGCGTCCTCGAGGTCGAGGATGACGATGTCGGGACCGGCGGCGACGGCCTTCTCGAAGCGGTCGGGACGGTCGCCGGGGACGTACAGCGCGGTGGTCGCCATCACACGACCCCCCGCTCGCGCAGCGCGGCCAGCTGCTCGGGCGCCACGCCGATCTCGGCGAGCACCGCGTCGGTGTCCTGGCCGTGCCGGCGGCCGGCCCAGCGGATGCCGCCGGGGGTGCCGGAGAGCCGGAACAGCACGTTCTGCATCTTGACCGGGCCGAGCTCGTCGTCCGGAACGGTCTGCACGGTGCCGAGGGCGCGGTACTGCGGGTCGGCGAGGATGCCGCGCACGTCGTACACCGGAGCGATCGCCGCCTGCGCCTCTTCGAACGCGGAGACGACCTCCGCGGTCGGCCTGGCGGCGATCCAGGAGCCGACCGCCGCATCCAGCTCGTCCGCGTGCTCTGCCCGGCTGTGCCCGGTGGCGAACCACGGCTCCGCCACCACGTCCTCCCTGCCGACCAGGCGCATCACGCGCTCGGCGATCGACTGCGAGCTGGTGGAGACGGCCACCCAGTCGCCGTCCGCGGTGCGGTAGACGTTGCGCGGCGCGTTGTTCACCGAGCGGTTGCCGGTGCGCGGCTGGACGACGCCGAGCTGGTCGTACGCGGTGATCTGGCCGCCGAGCAGCATCAGGATCGGCTCGATGATGGCCAGGTCGATGACCTGGCCGCGGCCGTCGCGCTCGGCGGCGCGCAGGGCGACGGCGACGGCGTACGCGCAGGTGAGCGCGGCGATCCCGTCGGCGAGGCCGAACGGCGGCAGCGTCGGGGGGCCGTCCGGCTCGCCGGTCAGCGCCGCGAACCCGCTCATCGCCTCCGCGAGGCTGCCGAAGCCGGGCCGGGACGAGTAGGGCCCGGTCTGCCCGAACGCGGTGACGCGGGCGATCACGAGCCGCGGGTTCGCCTCCTGCAGGCGCTCCGGAGCGAGCCCCCAGCGTTCCAGTGTGCCGGGACGGAAGTTCTCGATCAGCACGTCGGCCTCGGCGGCGAGCGCGAGCAGCAGCTCGGCGCCGTCCGGCGTCCCGAGGTCGATGGTGACGGTGCGCTTGTTGCGCCCGAGCGTCTTCCACCACAGGTTGACGCCGTCCTTCGCCGGGCCGTGGCCGCGCGCGGCGTCGGCCCGGGTGGGATGCTCGACCTTGGTGACCTGGGCGCCGAAGTCGCCGAGGAAGGTCGCCGCGAGCGGACCGGCGAACAGGGTGGAGACGTCCAGCACCCGGACGCCGTCGAGGGGCGCGGTCATCGTGCGGCCTCCGTTCCTCGCTCGTCGATGTCCCAGGCCAGCCGGAAGCCGATGCTCGCCGAGCGCTCGATGCCGAGCCCCGGCAGCAGGTACTTGAACGTGAAGGACGGCCGCTGCACGCCGCCGTCCGCGTACCAGTCGGAGCCCTCCGAGCGGTGGGCTGAGCCGCCCTTGAGCATGACGAACCGGGTGATCCCGTCGTCGTGCTCGCTCTCGGTGAGGTTCCAGACGGCGGGCTCGCGGCGACCGAGGCCGGCCTCCGCGGCGAGCTGCCACTCGAACTCGTCGGGCAGGCGCGCGCCCGCCCAGGCAGCGTACGCCCGGGCGTCGGAGAGCGAGACGCCCGTGACCGGCGCGTCCGGCCCGGCGGTCTCCGTCCCGACCAGGAAGCGGTGGCCGACGGTGGGACGGTAGCCGGTCTCGTCGAGGAACGCGCGGAACTCCGCCACCGACACCTCGCGCGCGGCGACCGCGACCGGGCGGTCCAGCGTCACGGCGATGGTCTCGGTGCGCTCGTCGTGCAGCCGGGGCGGGAGCGGCTTCCACTCCTCCACGTAGGGCGCGCCCTGGTAGAAGCCGGTCTCGCGGCGGCGGTAGCAGACGGTCAGCTCGCGGTCGCCGGCGGCGACCCTGACCGCGTCCGCGGGCAGCCCGGCGGGGGCAGTGAGGGCGGGGACCGGGACGACGCGGACGGCCTCGCGCGCCGGGAACGCCGCGCTCGCCGAACCGGAGCCGGAGTCGGCCGCCGCCGCGGCGAGCAGCTCGGCCAGCCCGTCCGGTTCCGCGGCGCCCGGGGCGATCTCGACAACGCCGCCGATCCCGCGGGCGGGAACGGTGACCTCGCGCGCGTTCCGGCGGCCGCCGATCACGTCGTGCCGGCGTGCACCCGTCGCGAGCGGCGCCGCAAGCGGGTCGCCCGTCCAGTCGGCATCGCCGCGGTTCACGATCGTCCACAGCGTCACGCCGTCGAGGGTCCACCGGGACACGTAGACCCCGGCTGCGATGGCGGCGTCGGTCGCGCCGTCGAGCGGCGCCCACTCCCCCGCCACCAGCACGTCGCCGAGCGCCCGCTGCGCGCGCAGCATCCGCCGCAGCGTCGACTCGTCGCGCGGGTTCCAGCCGACCCAGACGCCGAACACCGCGTCCCAGACAAGGATGCCGGTGCCGTTCATCCACGCGGCCTGCAGCTCGTCCGAGTGATCGCGGTTCCAGCGTCGGACGCCGTGCATCATGTGCCGGCGCTCGAACCAGTGCGCGCGCATGACCCCCGGCGCCCGCGAGTCGGCGAACCACTGCGCCCAGCTGAGCTGATGATCCTGGATGCGCTGGTTGGGCACGCGGGACTCGCCCTCGAGCACCTGCGACGGCGGCGCGCCCAGCAGGGCGTCGACGAGGGCTGAGTCGCCCTCCTTCATCGTGTCGAGGAACACGCCGTCGACGCCGAACTCCTGCACCAGGGCGGCGAGCTCGTCGGCGTCCGCGCGGTCGGCACGGCGCGTGCCGACGTCCCACGGGTTGTAGTCGACGAAGACCCGGACGCCGCGCTCGTGGAAGCGGTCGATCACGTCCGGAAGGCCGGGGACGTCGCGGTAGAAGTCGAACTGGTTGCGGTCGTCGATGCCGATCACCGGGTAGGCGTGCCAGAGCACGACGCCGTCGAGGCCGCCCTGCGAGGCGACCGCGTCGAGGAAGCCGTCGACGGTGAACTCCTGGCGCTCGTGGTCGAACAGCCGGTCGTCCCACAGCCACACCTGCGCGACCGCGTACGCGGTCTGCGCCCAGCGCGTCTCCTGCCGGTCGTAGAGCTCGCCGGTGTACGCCAACCGGTCGCGTGCCTCCGCGCGCCAGCGCGCCAGGTCGTCACGCCACGCCGGCCAGTCGGCCGGGTCGTCCGGGGCGGCGAACACCTTGGCGATGTCGCCGGCCTCCTGGTCGATCGCGCCACCGGCCGGAAGCGTCGTCGGCCGGTCGATCGGCCGCGGGACGAGTGGGTCGAACTGGTTGGTGCTGGCCTCGTCGGGGTCAGCGGTCGGCGATGAGAGCACGGATCTCCTCGAGCGTGGGGATGGACGGGACGGCCCCCGCGCGCTGAACGGACAGCGCGCCGGCGGCCGACGCGAATTCGGCGGCGGCGACGAGCGCGTCCGGCGCCCCGGGGCCGGAGCGGTCGAGCTCGGCCGCGAGCGCGCCGCAGAAGGTATCGCCGGCGCCGGTGGTGTCGACCACCTCGACGCGGTGCGCGGGGATCGCGACCGGCTCGGCGCCGGGCGCGACGACGAGCGCGCCGGCGCCGCCGAGCGTCAGGACGACCGAGCGCCCGCCGGTGGCGAGCGCCGCCGCGGACTCTTGCGGCGATCCGGCGTCCGGGGCGAGCAGGCGCGCCTCGTGCTCGTTGACGACGAGGATGTCGACGGCGGCGAGCAGCGCCTCCGGCAGCGCGCGGACGGGCGCGGCGTTCAGGACGACGAGCGTCCCGGCGGCGTGCGCCAGGACCGCGGCCTCCTCGACCGTCTCGATCGGGGTCTCCAGCTGCAGCAGGAGCACGTCGGCGGCGGTCACGGCGTCGCGCTCGGCGGGCGCGAGCCCGGCGAGCAGGCCGTTGGCGCCGGAGTCGACGACGATGCTGTTCTCGCCCGCCGCGTCAACGGTGATCAGGGCCGTGCCGGTCGGCGCGTCCACCCGGCGGTCGAGCACCGCGGCTCCGGCGGAGCGTGCCTCGGCCGCGAGCCGGTCCCCCGCCGCATCGCGGCCGAGCGCGACGACGAACGTCACGTCGGCTCCCGCGCGCGCGGCGGCGACCGCCTGGTTGTTGCCCTTGCCTCCCGGCACCGCGTCGGCGGAGACCGCCAGGACGGTCTCCCCGGGCGATGGGATGCGCTCGACGCGGTAGACGAGGTCGAGGTTCGCGCTGCCGACGACCGCGGTCGTCATGCGCCGACCGCCCTGGTGCGCCGCGCCAGGTCGGCGAAGCGCACGTCGGAGAAGCCGGGCACGGAGGTCGCCAGCCGGTCGTGCAGCGGGTCGATCCAGCGCGCCGGCAGGCCGGCGGCGCCGGTGAGCGCGCCCGCGATGGAGCCGGCGGTGGCGCCGACGGAGTCGGTGTCCCAGCCGCCGGAGACGGCGAGGGTGATGGTCCGCTCGAAGTCCCCGGCGCCGCGCAACAGCGCGAAGGCGAGCAGGGCCGCGTTGTTCAGCACGTGCACCCAGTGCAGGTGGCCGAACTCGGCGTGCAGCGCATCCACGGCGGCCTCGTCGTCGAGGTCGGAGGTCGCGAGCTCGGCGCCGCGCCGGATCGCGGCGGCATACCTGCTGCCCGCGGGCACCACGGACAGGCCGGCGGCGAGCACGCCGTCGACGTCGGCGCCGGCGACCGCGGCGCTGCACGCGGCGGCGGCGAACATCGCGCCGTACACGCCGTTGCGGCCGTGGCTCAGCCGCGCGTCCGTCCAGGCGAGACGGGCGGCGGCCACCGGGTCGCCCGGCGTCGCCCAGCCGTACACGTCGGTGCGGATCTGCGCGCCGATCCAGTCCCGGAACGGGTTCTGGACGCGGCCGGCGACCTCCGGCTCGTACCCGTCGAGCAGGTTGCGGTAGACGATGCGCTCGGCCGTGAACACCCGGCCGCCGGGCAGCGCGTCCAGCCAGGCCTGCGCGACCGCGTCGGTCGTGAAGCCGCGGCCGGCGGTCTCCAGCAGCTGCAGCGCGATGAGCGGGAAGTTGAGGTCGTCGTCCTCCGGCATCCCGTCGATGTTCTCGACCAGGCTGGTCGGGCGGCTGCGGCGGTTCCACGGGTACCGTTCCGCGACCTCGGGGTCGAGGCCGACCGCGGTGAAGTAGGACGCGATGGGCCAGTTGCCGGTGGACGCGGCGATGGCGCGGATGCCCTCCAGCGGGATCTTCTCGACGGGCTTGCCGAGCAGGCAGCCGGCCGCGCGGCCCCGCCAGGCGCCGAGGACGCGATCGTCCAGCGCGGCGGAGTCGAGCGGGGCGGCCGGGAGGCCCGGCGTGGTGCCGGGGGCGGGCGCCGCGGCGAGGATGGCCTCCAGCTCGTCCGGCTCCGCCGCCACCAGCGCGGCCGGGTCCGGCCGCTCGTCCAGCTCGGCCAGCAGCTCGCGCGCCAGCCGGCGCAGCGGCCCGGGGGCGGGCTGCGGGGTCGCGCCGCTCACCGGCGCCGCGGGAGCTCCGCCCGCCGCCGCCCAGCGCTCGCGGAGGTCCTCCACCTCGCGGCCGTCCAGCTCAGCGGCCACGAAGGCGTGCGGCAGCAGGTCCTCCGGCTGGGTCCAGCTCAGCCGCAGCATCAGACCGCCTCGGCGGCGACCGGCGCGTAGGCGGAACGGGCGGCGGCGACAGCGCTCGCGCGCGCGGCGTCCTTCGCCCAGACGTCGCGCGCGACCGCGGCGATCACCGGTCCGGTGGCGGTCACATCCATGCGGCTGCCCGCGTTGACGGCCTCCACCCACTCCGCGGGGACCGCCTCCAGGCCGCCCAGCGCGCCCGCGACCGAGCCCGCCATCACGGCGATCGAGTCGGAGTCGCGGCCGTAGTTGATGGAGCCGAGCACCGCCTCCCGGTAGTCACCTCGGGCCGCGATCAGCATGCCGATGGCGATCGGCAGCTCCTCGATCGACTTGGTGCGGCTGGGGATGCGCGCGTCCTTCGCCGGTGCGCGGTAGTGCGGGCCGACCGTGTCGAACGGCTCGACGGCGCTGCGCAGGGTCGCCAGGCCGCCGCGCCAGTCCGTCACGCCGGCGGCCGCCTCGGCGACCGCCTCGATCGCATCGCGGGTGCCGTCCTTCGCCAGGCGCAGCGCGGTCGCGACCACGCTGTCCACGTCGGCGCCCGGCCGCATCGCCTCGGCGACGGCGGCGGCGAACACGCCCGCCGCCTCCCTGCCGTAGCTGGACTGGTGCGCCGCCGCGACGTCGATCGCCTCGGCGTACGCCCCGTCCGGGTTCCCGGCGTTGACGATGCCGATCGGGCCGACGTACATGGTCGCGCCGCAGTTGACGATGTTGCCGACGCCGGCCTCGCGCGGGTCGATGTGACCGTAGTGCAGGCGGGCGACCAGCCACTTCTCGGCGAGGAAGATGCGCTGCAGCAGCAGCGCCTCCGACTCGAACTCGGGGATCCAGCGCTTCTCCCCGATCAGGAGCGGCACCAGGTGGTCGGCGACCGCGAACGCGTCGAGGTGATCGCGCACGGTGTCGTACACCTCGACGAGCGCGGTCGTCATCAGGGTGTCGTCCGTGATGTGCCCATCGCCCTTGTGGTACGGCGCGATCGGGCGGGCGTTGCGCCAGTCCGGCAGGAAGGGAGGGACGACGCCCTGGATGAAGCCGTCGTAGCGTTCCTGGATCGCCTCGGGGGTGTTCCCCTCGGCCGCTCCTCCGAGCGCGTCTCCCACGGCAGCGCCCGCGAGCGCACCCGTGCTGGCGTTCACCAGGGCATCCATCGTCTCTCCTTCGTCTGTTGCGTGTGTCGTTGGCGCTGGCGCGGTCAGCCGACCGCGGACCAGCCGTCCGTCAGCTGCTTCTTCAGGTCGTCCAGGCTGATGCTGTTCGCCAGGTACTTCTGCAGGGCGGGGGTCGCGTACTGGTCCTTCCACTGCGGGTAGTTGGTCGCGGCCTGGAAGGGGGCGGCGGTCAGCTCGTCGCCCGAGGCCAGGATGACGTCCCAGCCGTTCTTGCCCGCCGTGTCCTTCTTCACCTGATCGCGCGCCGCGGCCGAGGCCGGGATGAGCCAGTCGCCCTCGGCGAGCTTGGCCTGGTTGTCCGCCTTCATGAAGTAGTCGATGAACTTCGCGGCCTGCGGGATGTGCTTGCTCTGCGCCGAGACCGACATCGTCTGCGGGTTCGCGGCCTGCGCCGCGCCCTCGGTGCCGGCCAGCGGGGGCAGCACGACCCAGTCGAATCCGCTCGGCGCCGACTCGGAGATCTGCTGCGCGACGTAGTTGCCGCCGACGTACATGGCGTACTTGCCGCCGAAGAAGCCGGGCAGCACATCCGTGCCGCTCTGGGTCAGCGACACCGGGTCCAGCGACTTGTCGTCGTAGGCCATCGCGTTGATCCGCTTGGGTACCTGCAGCTCGTCGTCGCCGACGTGGATGGTCGACTTCCCGTCCTTGTTGTCGAAGAACGTCCCGCCGAAGCCCAGCGCGAGGTTCATCACGGTCGCGGTCGGGGACTTCATGCCCCAGCCGGTGCCGAACTTCCCGTTCACGGTCAGCTTCTTCGAGAGGGCCTGGAAGTCGTCCCAGGAGAGCGTCTTCCCGGTCGGGACCTCGACGCCGGCGTCCGCGAACGCCTTCGTGTTCGCGAACACCACGTAGGACTGCAGAAGGGTGGGCGCGGCGACGATCTTGCCGTCCGGGGTGGTCACCGACTTCCAGACGTCCTTCGACACCTGCTTCTTGGTGTCGGAGGAGAGCTCGCTGCTCAGGTCGGCGAGGTAGCCCTGCTGGGCGAAGCCCATGATGTCGGCGGACTCGTCGTGGATGATGTCCGGCGCGGTGCCGCCCTGGAACTGCGTGACGAGCTGGTCGTGCACGTTGTCCCAGCTGCCCTGCTGGAGCTTCACCTGGATGTCAGGGTTGGCTTTGTTCCACGAATCCACGATCTGCTTCGTCGCGGCGACCGTGGTGTCCTGGTAGGCGAGCGACTGGAAGGTCAGCGTGACCTTGCCGCCGCTGGCGCTGTCCGTGCCGCCCGAGGACGAGCAGCCGGCGAGGGCGAGCGACGCGGCGGCGATGCCGGCGACGATGGCGCCCACGCGGATGGTGCCTTTTCGCATGGTTTCTCCTTGGTTGGGGGTGGTTCCGTCTCAGCCCTTCACGGCACCGCTGAGCAGGCCGGAGGTCAGACGCTTCTGGATGAGCAGGAAGAAGATCAGGCTCGGGATGGTCGCCAGCAGCGAGGCCGCCGCGAGCTGACCGAGCTGGACCTGGCCCTCGGCGCCGACGAAGCGCGCGAGCGCGAGCGGCAGTGTCTGCAGGTTGGGGTCCTGGATGAGGACGAGCGCGAAGAAGAACTCGTTCCACGCGTTGATGAAGGTGAACAGGCTGGTGGCGACGAGACCCGGTGCCAGCAGCGGCAGCACGATCGTGCGGAGCGTGCGGAACCGGCTCGCGCCGTCCATCGCGCCCGCCTCCTCCAGCTCCACCGGGATGCCGACGATGTAGCCCTGCAGCATCCACAGCGCGAAGGGCAGCGACCACACCGTGTAGACCAGCACCAGGCCGGCCAGGTTGTTGATGAGGCCGATGTTCTTCAGCACCAGGAACAGCGGGATGATGATCAGGATGAAGGGGAAGACCTGGCTGAGCAGGATCCAGCCCGTCGCGATCCCGCGCAGCCTGGTGCGGAACCGCGCCAGCGCGTAGGCGGCGGGCAGCGCGATGATCGTGACCAGGACGGTCGTGCTCACCGCGACGACCAGGCTGTTCCCGGCCGCCGTGAACAGGTTCGCCTTCTCGATCGCCTGCACGAAGTTCTGCAGGTCGAACGTCGTCGGCAGGAACCCGGGGTTCGGCGACTGCAGCTCGCGCGGCGTCTTGAACGCCGTCGTCAGCAGGAACAGCAGCGGGAAGCCGAGGAAGATCATGTACAGCACGAGCGCGATGTACTGCAGCGGGCGAGCGATCATCCGCGCGCGCTTCACCGAGGCGCCCGTGACCGGGCCGGAGGCGAGTGTCGTCATGCGTTCCTGCTCCTCATCTGGCCACGCAGGTACAGGAACAGGAAGATCGCGATGACGACGACCATGACGTTGCCCATCGCCGCGGCGTAGCCGAAGTTCCCGTACCGGAAGGCCTCGTTGTAGGCGAACAGCATCGGCAGCATCGTCGTGCCGCCCGGTCCGCCGGCGGTCAGGACGAAGACGAGCGCGAACGAGTTGAAGTTCCAGATCAGGTCGAGCGTCGTGATCGCCACGATCACCGGGCGCAGCGCCGGCAGCGTCACGTGCCAGAACCGCCGCCACGCGCTCGCGCCGTCGATCGCAGCCGCCTCGTGCAGCTCGGTCGGCACCGACTGCAGCCCGGCGAGCAGCGTGATGGTGGTCTGCGGCATCCCGGCCCAAACACCGACCACAATCACCGCGGGCAGGGCGATGGACGCGTTCCCGAGCCAGTTGATGTCGCCGGGCAGGCCGAGCGCGCGCAGGCCCTGGTTGATCGGCCCGTAGCTCGGGTTCAGCATCAGCCGCCACATGATCGCGATGATCACCGGGGGCATCGCCCACGGCACGAGTGCCAGCGTGCGAGCGAGCCAGCGCAGCCGCAGGTTCATGTTCAGCAGCAGCGCCAGCCCGAGCGAGGCGAGGAACTGCAGGATGGTGACGCTGAACGCCCACAGCAGGCCGATGCCGAACGAGTTCCAGAACAGCGTGTTGCCGGCCAGCTTGGAGTAGTTGTCGATCCCGTTGAAGTGGATCGGCAGGTTGTAGCCCGCCCGCGCGTCGGTGAAGCCGAGCAGGATGCCCTGCACCAGCGGGTAGACGCTGAAGATGACGATCGGGATGAGTGCCGGCAGGACGAGCAGCCAGGCGTCCTTGCCGCTGCCGCCGGCGGGACCGCTGCTGCGGCAGCGCTTGCGCGGGGGACGCGGGGCGGTGGTGGCGGCGGGTGGGGTGATGGTGGCCGTCATGCGCCTGCCCCCTCGGCGACGCGCGCGGCGACCGAGGACTCGCGCACCTCCAGCGTCGGCTCGATCACGACCGTGCGCGGCGCGACGCCCGGGTTCTCCAGCCGCCGGATGAGCAGCTTCGCTGCCGTGCGGGCACGCTTGGCGGAGCCGAGGTTGACGCTGGTGAGCGCGGGGTTGGCCAGCTCGGCGGCCTCGCTGTCGTCCATCCCGACCACGGCCACGTCCTCCGGGACGCGCAGCCCGCGCGCGGCCAGCTCCTTGAGCACGGCGACGGCGATGAGGTCGTTCGCGCAGACGACAGCGTCCGGCGTGCACTGGCCGAGCAGGCGCGCTGCGGCCTTGCGGCCCGCCTTGTAGGTGAAGTCGGAGGCGGCCACCTGCAGGTCCGCCGTCGTGCCGATCCCGAGCCGGTCCACCGCCTTCAGGTAGCCCTCCAGGCGCGCGGCGCCCGGCACGGTGTCGACGGGACCGTTGACGAACGCGATCCGGCGCCTGCCGGTCTCCGCCAGGTGCTCGACGGCGAGCCCGACGCCCGCGACCGAGTCGGCGCGCACGCTGTCCAGCTCCACCCCGGCGGGCAGCGAGCCGATGACGACGGCGGGGATGCGGCTCGCGCGCAGCGCGGACACCAGCTCGTCGGTAACGCGCAGCGGGCTGAGCAGCAGGCCGTCTGCGAAACCGCGGTTCAGGCTGCTCAGCAGCTCGATCTGGTCGGCCGCGTCGCTTCCGGTGGAGGAGAGCACGAGCCGGTAGCCGTTCTTGGCGGCGACCCGGGCGACCTCGTGCATCATCTTCACGTAGACCGGGTTGCCGAGGTCGGCGACGGCGAGCGCGAGCTGATCGGTACGCCCGGTCTTCAGCGTGCGCGCGCTCGCGTCGGGGACGTAGCCGAGCTCGTCCGCGGCGCGGCGCACGCGCTCGGCGAGCTGCGCGGACGCGGGCTGTCCGTTGAGGACGCGGGACACCGAGGCGATCGAGACACCGGCGCGCTCGGCGACGAGGACGAGCGTCGACCGCTTGGGCTCGGACGTCGGCTGCTCGGACATGCGTGCTCCTGCTTCATTGGAGGGGTGGTTCTTGGAAACGTTTACGAGAACGTTTACACGACAGTAGCACGCCGACGCCGGACCTTGTCAACCGGGCAGCGAACCGCCCCGCGACGGCGGGGTCAGAGCGCGTCCGGCTCCGTCACGGGCAGCCGGCACACGAAGTCGCGGCAGAGGTAGGCGGTCGGCAGGCCGTCCCGGGCGGACCGGTCGGCGAACAGCTCGAAGCCCTCGTCCGCAAGCGCGCGGGCCTGCCGCTCGGTCGCGATCGTGACCAGGGCGGCGGGATGCGTCCTGGCGGCAGCCACGAGGCCGCGCGGGTCGCCGGCGGCACCACCGGACACCGCAGGCCCAGCGGCATCCCGCTGCGCGTCGGGCCGCACGACCACCAGCTGCACCGCGTCCTCCGCGAGCCGCGACATCAGAGCGAGGGAGGCGCCGAACGCGTTCGGCGCGCGCGTCGCCTGCGCGGCGACCAGGCGCATCCCCTCGCGGGCGGCGCGCTCGTAGCGGCGGTCGCCCGTCATCAGGAACAGCGTGTGCGCAGCCCCCGCCATCGCGCTCAGCCCGGACGGGTACGCACCCTCGGACGGGTCGACCCGCACGGCGAGACCGGTCGCCTCCAGCACCGGGTCGCCGCCGCCCGGCGTCTCGAACGGGCAGCTCCCGCCCGGGACGGCGGTCGCCGCGTCCAGACACAGGTCGACGAGGTCGCGCGCGGCCGAGGCGGCATCGGCGTCGCCGCTCGCGAGCGCCAGCTCCAGCAGGCCGGCGGCGAGCCCGCCGTAATCCTCCAGCGTCGCCCCGGCCTCGGAGACCCGCTCGCCGAGCGACGCGCGCAGCAGCGTCCCGTCCGAGCGCCGATGCCGCTCGAGCAGCGTGCGCGCCACCTCCCCGGCCGCGGCGATCCACGCCGGCCGGTCCAGGATGCGCGCGGCCCGCGCGAGCGCGCCGATCGCGAAGCCGTTCCAGCCGGTCAGCACCTTGGCGTCCACCGGCGGCGGCTCCAGCCGGGCGCGCTCGGCCACCGGCCGCCGGTAGTACTCGCCCTCCACGCGCGCGCCGCCGATGACGCTCTCCGAGTCCTGTGCGGAGGCGAAGCCGCCGGTGCCGCGGCGGAGAACGGCGAGCAGGAACGCCGCGACGCCGTCCGCCGTCGTCTCCGCCCACGCCTCTCCGGTCTGCTGCCACGCCGTCGCGTACGCGTCGAGTAGCAGCGCGTTGTCGTAGAGCATCCGCTCGTAGTGCGGCTCGCTCCAGTCCCGCCGGGTCGCGTAGCGGAAGAAGCCGCCGTCCAGCTCGTCGCGCAGCGGGGAGGCGGCCATCCGGCGCAGGGTGCGCCTGGCGAGTTCACGGCCGGCCGGCCGCTCCAGCAGGAAGCCGAGCACCGGCGCCACGGGGAACTTCGGGGCGCCGCCGAACCCGCCGTACTGGGTGTCCTCGACCGACGCGAGGAGCGCGACCGCCGCGTCCAGCTCGCGGTCCCCCGGCAGGTCGGAGACCGCCGTCGCCTCCGCTGCCGCCGCGCCGAGGGCCGCCGCCACCTTCCCGGCGTCGTCCTCCACCTCGGCCCTGCGGTCGGTCCAGGCGTCCCAGACGGCGTCGAGCACCTGCGAGAACGACGCCCTGCCGCCCACCGGCAGCGGCGGGAAGTAGGTGCCGGCGAAGAACGCGCGTCCCGCCGAGGTCGCGAAGACGGTGAGTGGCCAGCCGAGGTTGTCGGTGAACGCGCTCGCGGCGGACAGGTACGCCGCGTCCACGTCGGGATGCTCCTCCCTGTCCACCTTGATCGCGACGAACCGCTCGTTGAGACTCCGCGCCAGCACGGGGTCGCTGAAGCTCTCGCGCGCCATCACGTGGCACCAGTGGCAGGTGGCGTAGCCGATCGAGATCAGCACCGGCACATCCCTGCGGCGCGCCTCGGCGAACGCCTCCGGCCCCCACGGGAACCAGTCGACCGGGTTGTCCGCGTGGGCGCGCAGGTACGGGCTGATCGCGTCCGCGAGCCGATTCGCCATGCGCACACCCTACGACCGTCCTGGTAGCGTTGTGGATATGGTTGCAAACGCAAATACCCCGCTTCTCACCCTGAACAACGGCACCACGATCCCGCAGCTGGGCTTCGGCGTCTTCAAGGTGGACCCGGCCGAGACCACGCGCATCGTCACCGACGCGCTCGAGGTCGGCTACCGCCACATCGACACCGCCGCCATCTACGGCAACGAGGAGGGCGTCGGCGCCGCCATCGCCTCCTCCGGCATCCCCCGCGACGAGCTCTTCGTGACCACCAAGCTGTGGAACGACCGCCAGACGGACGCGCCCGCCGCCTTCGACGAGTCCCTCGCCAAGCTGGGCCTCGACTACGTGGACCTGTACCTCATCCACTGGCCGACCCCGCAGAAGGACACCTTCGTCGAGGCGTGGAAGTCGCTGGAGACCATCTACGCCTCGGGCCGCGCCAAGGCGATCGGCGTCTCCAACTTCCTCGTCCCGCACCTGGAGAAGCTGCTGGCGAACACGGACATCGTGCCGGCCGTGAACCAGATCGAGCTGCACCCGGCGCACCAGCAGCCGGAGGTCACCGCGTTCGCGCGCGAGCACGGCATCCAGATCGAGGCCTGGGGCCCGCTCGGCCAGGGCAAGTACCCGCTGTTCGAGGCCCCCGAGGTCGCCGGCCCCGCCGCCGCGCACGGCAAGACGCCGGCGCAGGTCGTCATCCGCTGGCACCTGCAGACCGGCAACATCGTCTTCCCCAAGTCGAACCGTCGCGAGCGCATGGCCGAGAACTTCGACGTCTTCGACTTCGAGCTGACCGCCGACGAGGTGGCCGCGATCTCCGCCATGGAGCACGAGGGCCGCGTCAGCGCCCACCCCGACGAGGTGAACTGACCCTCGCCTCGCAGCCCGCACCTCGCACCTCGCACCTCGGCTGCCGAAGGGCACGTCGTCGTCGCTTTCGCCCGCGAAAAGCGACAACGACGTGCCCTTCGTGCTTCCCCGGATAGGCTCGCGGAGTGAGGATTACGACGATCACCGGGAAGATCATCTACATCGTCGGCGTGTTCGGGCTGATCCTGGTGCTGAACGGGCTGTTCCTCTTTCCGTACCTGAACCCGACGATCGACGTGCTGATCGTGGCCGCCCTCAACCTGGCCTACGTGATCGTCGGCGTGCGGACCTTCCGCGGCGCCGGCGAGAACCGTGACGACCCCCGCCCCTGGTGGCGGGCCACGGCACGCCCCGCCGCCGGCTTCTGGCTGGGTGGCATCCTCGCCTTCCTGGCGTTCATCGCCGGGGTCGGCGCGTTCGCGAGCAAGCCGGAGAACGCGTTCGTGCCCGCGGTCGCGTTCCTCGCGTACGCGCTGCTCGCCGTGTTCTACCTGCACTCCTCGTACCGCCTGCACAGCATGGACGTCGCCCCCTGACCTCCCTCGCGCGCAGCCCGCGAGTACGCAGATTCTCTGCGTACTCGGCGGTTTCGGGCGTACTTTCTGCGTACTCGACGGCTCAGTCGATCGGGGTCTGGGTCTCGTAGCGGGCGACCAGCTCGCGCTTGAGGACCTTGCCGCTCGGGCCCAGAGGGAGCACCTCCAGGATCTCCACCCGGCGCGGGAACTTGTACGCCGCCACGTGCTCCTGCGCGAACGCCACCAGGTCGTCCGCCTCGGCGCTCGTTCCGGGCATCAGCGTGACCGCCGCCATGATCTCCTGGCCGTGCGTGTCGTGCGCGACGCCGAACACCGCCACCATCGCGACGGCGGGATGCGTCGAGAGCACCTCCTCCACCTCGCGCGGATAGACGTTGTAGCCGTTGCGCACGATCATGTCCTTCTTGCGGTCCACGATCGTGATGTAGTCGTCGTCGCTCTTGGTGCCGAGGTCTCCGGTGCGGAACCAGCCGTCCACGACCGCCTCGGCGTTCGCCTCCGGCAGGTTCAGGTAGCCCTTCATCAGGTTGTGCCCGCGCACCACGATCTCGCCCAGCTCGCCGCGCGGCAGCAGCTCGATCCCGTCGTCCACCTCCGCGTCCGCGATCTCCACGTCGACGCCCCAGATCGGCGTCCCGACCGTCCCCACCCTGGTCGGCAGGCCGCGATGGTTGAAGGAGGCGACCGGCGAGGTCTCGGTGAGCCCGTAGCCCTCGTGCACGTCGATGCCGTACACCTCCTTCATCCGCTCGATCACGGCGACGGGGATGGCCGCTCCCCCGCTCATCCCGTAGCGCAGCGGCGGCCGCTCCTGATTCGACTTCGCCGCCTCCAGCAGCGCGATGTACATCGTCGGCACCCCGGTCATGATCGTGCAGCCGTGAGCGTTCAGCAGCTGCAGCGCGGTCGCGCCGTCGAACTTGGGGACGAGGACGACCGCAGCACCCGCGCGGAACCCCAGGTTCATCACGCAGGTCTGCCCGAACGTGTGGAACAGCGGCAGGCAGCCCAGGATGCGGTCCTCCGGCTCCACGTCGAGCGCGCCGGCGAGCAGCACGTTCACCTGCTCGACGAGCGAGAAGTGGCAGCCCTCGGCGCCCTTCGGCTTGCCGGTGGTCCCGCTGGTGTAGAGGATCGTCGCGGTGTCGAAGGGGTCGCGCGGAACGTACGTCTCGATCGGCGTCGCGGCGTCCGCCTCCACCTCCAGGCGCGGGAACGGCAGCTGCTCGGCCAGCTCGTCCGGCACCAGGACCGAGAGCGTGTCCACCCCGGCGAGCGCCGCCCCCTTGGCGCCCTCGCCGAGCAGCGGCGCGGCGCAGATCAGCAGCGAGGCGCCGGAGTCGCGCAGCACGTACGCGATCTCCTCCGCCTTCAGGAGCGCGTGGATGGGCACGACGACCGCGCCGAGGGCGAGCACGCCGTAGTAGGCGCGCGGGAAGTCCGGCACGTTCGGGATCATCAGCGCCACCCGGTCCCCCGGCCCGACACCGCGGTCGCGCAGCGCGCCCGCGTAGCGGCGGGTCTGCTCCCACAGCTCCCCGTAGCGGATCTCCGCCCCGGCGAAGATCAGCGCGACGTTGTCCGGCAGCCGGTGCGCGGTCTCGGCCAGGATGCTTGCGACGGACATGGTGGCATAGCCGTGGTTCATGGGGTCTCCTTCGTCGTCGTTGACAGGACCCGGGCGGGTTGAGGGAAACCTACGTCACCGCCACCCGCGCCGCAACGCCCCCGTGCGGGAGCCGCCGCGCCGCTCCCCCGCGCCGGATAGACTGGAGGGCTCATGTCTGCCCCCGCCGCCCTCCCCCGCATCACGTTCCCTCCCGAGCTGCCGGTCAGCCAGCGGCGGGACGACATCGCGCGCGCGATCGCGGGGAACCAGGTCGTGATCGTCGCCGGGGAGACCGGGTCGGGCAAGACGACGCAGCTGCCCAAGATCTGCCTGGAGCTGGGTCGCACCTCCATCGGCCACACCCAGCCGCGCCGGATCGCCGCACGGACCATCGCGGAGCGGGTCGGGGAGGAGCTCGGCCAGTCCGTCGGCGAGCTGGTCGGCTACCAGGTGCGTTTCACCGACCGGGTGTCGCAGGCGACCAGGATCAAGCTGATGACCGACGGGATCCTGCTCAACGAGATCCACCGCGACCGGCTGCTGCGGAAGTACGACACGATCATCATCGACGAGGCCCACGAGCGCAGCCTCAACATCGACTTCCTGCTCGGCTATCTCAAGGAGCTGCTGCCGAAGCGTCCCGACCTCAAGGTGATCATCACCTCGGCGACCATCGACCCCGAGAGCTTCGCCGCGCACTTCGCCGCGGCCGACGGCACGCCGGCCCCGATCGTCGAGGTGTCCGGCCGGACGTTCCCGGTCGAGATCCGCTACCGGCCGCTCGTCGCCGAGCAACTGGAGGAGGACGAGGACGAGCCGGACCCGGTGCCGTCCGCCGACCGGGACTACCTGCAGGGCATCAACGACGCTCTCGACGAGCTCGCCCGCGAAGCGCAGGGCGACGTGCTCGTCTTCCTCTCCGGCGAGACCGAGATCCGGGATGCGGCCGACGCGATCCGCGGCAGGAACCTGCCGGGCACCGAGGTGCTCCCGCTGTACGGCCGGCTGTCCGCCGCCGAGCAGCACCGCGTCTTCCAGCCATCCACGATGCCCGGCGTTCGCCGGCGCGTCGTGCTGGCGACGAACGTCGCCGAGACCAGCCTCACCGTGCCCGGCATCAAGTACGTGATCGACGCGGGGACGGCGCGCATCAGCCGCTACTCGACCCGCGCCAAGGTGCAGCGCCTGCCGATCGAGGCGGTCTCGCAGGCCAGCGCGAACCAGCGCTCCGGACGCTCCGGCCGCACCAGCGACGGCATCGCGATCCGGCTGTACTCGCAGGAGGACTTCGAGAAGC
This sequence comes from Leifsonia sp., assembly GCF_051955155.1. Lineage (NCBI taxonomy): Bacteria > Bacillati > Actinomycetota > Actinomycetes > Micrococcales > Microbacteriaceae > Leifsonia > Leifsonia sp. The sequence continues at coordinate 14,812 of NZ_JBQCGZ010000043.1, read as the reverse complement.
GCCCCGAGTTCACCGAGCCGGAGATCCTGCGCACGAACCTCGCTGCGGTCATCCTGCAGATGATCTCGCTCGGCCTCGGCGACATCGCGGCGTTCCCGTTCCTCACCCCGCCGGACTCGCGCGGGATCAAGGACGGCCTGGACCTGCTGACGGAACTCGGCGCGGTGATCAGAGCGAAGGACGGATCCAACGCGCTCACCACGGTCGGCCGCTCGCTCGCGCAGCTGCCGATCGATCCGCGGTTCGCCCGCATGGTGGTCGAGTCCAAGCGGCACAACACCTCCCGCGAGGTGATGGCCATCGTGGCCGGGCTCACCATCCAGGATGTGCGCGAGCGCCCCGTGGAGAAGCGCGGCAGCGCGGACGAGAAGCATGCGCGCTTCGCCGACCCCACCAGCGACTTCCTCACCCTGCTGAACCTCTGGAACTATCTGGAGGAGAAGCAGAAGGAGCTGTCCTCGTCCGCGTTCCGCCGGATGTGCAAGGCCGAGTACCTCAACTTCCTGCGGGTGCGCGAGTGGCAGGACGTGTACCGGCAGCTGCGCCAGCTGGCCAAGCCGCTCGGTCTCACGATCGGCGAGCCGTCCGTGAACCCGGACGGCATCCACCGCTCGCTGCTGGCCGGGCTGCTCTCGCACATCGGGATCAAGGACCTCACCGCCTCCGGCAACAAGGGCGGCGCGCGCGGATCGCGGCAGGCGGAGTACCTCGGCGCGCGTCAGGCGCGGTTCGTGATCTTCCCCGGATCGACGCTCGCCAAGAAGCAGCCGAACACGATCATGTCCGCCGAGCTGGTGGAGACCTCCCGGCTGTTCGCGCGCACGAACGCGGCGATCGACCCGGCCTGGGCGGAGCCGATCGCCGGGGACCTCTGCAAGCGCCAGTACAGCGAGCCGCACTGGGAGAAGAACCAGGGCGCCGTCGTCGCCTACGAGCGGGTCACCCTGTACGGCGTCCCGATCATCCCGCGCCGGCGCGTGCAGTACGCCCGGATCGACGCGGAGCTCTCGCGGGAGCTGTTCATCCGGCACGCGCTGGTGGACGGCGAGTGGGACTCGCACCAGGCGTTCGACCGCGCGAACCGGAAGCTGCGCGCCGAGCTGCGCGAGCTGGAGGAGCGCACGCGCCGCCGCGACATCCTGAACGACGACGAGGCGGTCTTCGAGTTCTACGACCGGCGCATCCCGGCCGACGTCGTCTCCACCCGCACCTTCGAGGGCTGGTGGAAGAAGGCGCGCACCGAGACGCCGGACCTGCTCACGATGACGCAGGAGGCGCTGCTCGACGACGAGGCGGCCGACGTCGACGAGGAGGCGTTCCCTCCGGTGTGGCGGCAGGGCGACCAGCGGCTCACGCTGCGCTACCGGTTCGAGCCGGGCGCGGAGGACGACGGCGTGACCGTGCAGGTGCCGCTGCCGCTGCTCGCCGGGCTTCTGCCGGACGGCTTCGACTGGCAGGTCCCCGGCCTCCGCCACGAGCTGGTCACCGCCATGATCAAGTCGCTGCCGAAGGCGATCCGCCGCCAGGTCGTCCCCGCCGCCGACTGGGCGCAGCGGCTGCTCGGCGAGCTGTCCGGCGCGGCGGGGATGCGCGCGCACGACGGCGAGAAGCCGGCCGCGTCCCTCGCCGACACCCTCGCCGCGACGATCTCCCGGCTGACCGGCTCCCGCGTGAGCGGCACCGACTTCGACCTGGAGCGCCTGCCCGCCCACCTGCGCCCCACCTTCCAGGTGATCGGCGAGCGCGGCCGGCCGCTCGCCTCCGGCAAGGACCTCGCCGCGCTGCAGGACCGGCTCCGGTCGCGCGCGCGGGACTCGGTGGCGCGGGTGGCGGAGGCGCGGACCCCGAACGCCCTGGAGCGCACCGGCCTGACGAGCTGGGACTTCGACGAGCTGCCGCGGTTCCTGGACAGCACCCAGAAGGGCCCCAACGGAACGACGAACACGATCCGCGCGTATCCGGCGCTCGTGGACGACGGCCAGAGCGTGAGCATCCGGCTGATGTCGACCCCGGCCGACCAGGCGAAGGCGATCCCGGGCGGGGTGCGCCGGCTGCTGCTGGCGAGCATCCCGTCGCCGGTGGCGTACGTGCAGCAGCACCTCACCTCGAACGAGAAGCTGACGCTCGCCGCGAGCCCGTACCCGAACACCAAGGCGCTGTTCGACGACTGCCTGCTCGCCGTGATCGACTCGGTGCTGTACCGGATGAAGCCGGACGGCCAGGTCTTCATGCGCGCCGAGTTCGAGGCGGTGCGCGACCGGGTCTCCGGCGTGGTGATGGACTCGATGTTCGAGACGGTCGCGCTCGTGACGCGCATCCTGACCGCGGCGCGCGCGGCCGAGAAGGCGATCGCGGGCACCACCTCGCTCGCCTACCTGCCGGCCCTGAACGACGCGAAGGGCCAGCTGGCCGGCCTGGTCTACCCGGGCTTCGTCTCGGCGACCGGTCTGCAACAGCTGGCGCACCTCCCCCGCTACCTCGCCGGCATCTCCCAGCGCATGCAGGCCCTGCCGACGAATCCCGGCCGCGACCGCGCCTGGCAGACCCAGGTGGAGACGGCCGTCGCGCTCTACACCGACGCCGGCGGCCGCATCCCCCTCGCGCCGCACACCCCCGACAATCTGGTGCACGCGCGCTGGATGCTCGAGGAGTTCCGCGTCTCCCTCTTCGCCCAGTCCCTCGGCACCGCCGAGACCGTCTCCCTCCAGCGCATCCGCAAGGTCCTCACCCCCTAGGCCGCCGAGGACGCGCGGCCTCCCGTCCGGCGAACCGGAAGGGAGGCCCCGCTCTCGGCGCTCGCTCGAGGCTTGGCTAACCGCAGGACTTCAGCGCCGCGACGTTCTCACTGAGCACGAGCGGTCCACCGATCACGACGACCTTCTTCACACCGAGCGACGAGATCGTATCGACGGTCGCCTTCTTCACGCAGTCCTTCTGCGCGAAGAAGACGGGCGCGTTCGACTTCCCTGCGAGCACACCGACGGAGATGGCATCCGGGAAGTTGTCCCCGGAGACCAGGAACGCGATAGATGCCGACGTGAAGCCGCGCTGGGCGCTCCGGTTCGCCAGGTCGTACGGGTCGCTGCCGGTGAGCCGATCGATCTTCGGGGCCAATCCGGTGAGGCTGTTGTAGAGCCCGCTGCTCACCTTTCCGGCGTCGCCGATGACGTGGATCTCCTTGGGCGCAAGGCCACGGATCTGCGCGACCGTTGCGCTGTCGAGCGCAGTCTGCGATCCCAGGACGGCGATGACAGGGGCTCCACGGTGGATCGCCTCGTTGCCGGCGACCAGTGCCGTGGTCCAGTCGAAGGAGTCGACGAGGTATACGTGCTCGGCCGTGGTGAAAGCGGACCGGATCGTCTCGCGCGACGTCTCGTGACGCTCACTCCCACTCACGCGCACGGTGGTCGCAGAGGGAAGCGCCGCCTTCACGGCGGTGATGATGCTCTCCGGGACCACACCCGTTCCACCGACGAACACCACGCGCGAGGGCTTCAGCCGCACGAGCTCCGCCTTCGTCTCGGCAGGCAGCCCCGCAGCCTGTGTCAGCAGCAGCGGGCCGCCGGCCTTCGCCGCCGCGGATCCTGCGGAGATCGAGTCGACGTAGCCGTCACCGTTTGCGATGTACACAACCGGGGCCGTTGCCGGGAAGGCGGCCTGGGAGACGGCGACGGCGGTCTCGAAGCGCGTCGCACCATAGATGCGCTGGGTGAGCATCACCGTTTGCGCTGTCCACTGGACGCTCGTGTCGCTCGTCGTCGAGGTCTGGACGGGAGCACCGCCCGCCTGGCTAGGAGCCTTGATCAGCAAGCCCGTCGAGACGCTTCTGATCGCGACGGTGTCCTTCGTCGCCATGGCGAGGAAGGTGAAGCGCTGCGCCGCCTGCGCCGGATCGCAGGCCTGGGAGACCAGCTCGGCGTTCACTGCCGCACTCGGACTGCTGAGGCACCGCCCCGTCACGGAGTCCTTGAGGAGGAAGGTGTTCGGCGCCGCCTGCACCAGCTGCCAGGCGAACACCTGGCTCGTCGAACCGACGTTCGTGAATTTGATGCCCTGCTGGTCCTGGAACGACGCAATCCCCTGCACCTCGGAGGTGACGGTCTTGATCCAGGCGGCCGTGTCATCCAGACGCGTGGCGTACGCACCGTTGTTCGTCTGGCCGGTGGTGCCGATGCAGTTGTGCTGCCAGGAGCGGCTGTTCAGGGCGACGAGCTCGGCGCCGGCGCCCGTCGATCGCACCGCGGGCGCGCCGCTGTCGCCGAGGCACAGGGTCGAGTCGCCGGCGCCTTTGACGAACACCTCGCCTGGCGCGACGCTGTCGATCGAGAACGTGGCCCTGTGCGGCTGCTTGGGCACCCATTCCGTGGAGGTTCGTCCATAGCCCGTGAACTCGAGCTGGTCTCCGGCCTGAGGCGCGGTCGTCCCCACGCGTTGCGGGGTGACCCCGAGCGCGGGGCTCTGGAGTCGCGCGAGCACGAGGTCGCGCCCGTCACCGGGGTAGCGACGCAGGTCGCTGATCGGGATCCCCGTGTTCTCGCGCCAGGATGCATCTTTGCCGAGGAGCACCTTGGCGGAGAGCTCGGGCTTGCCGTCGGTGAGCGACGGGTGGTCGGCAGGGTTCCGGGTGAAGCAGGACGCCGCGGTCGCCACCCAGGACATCTCCACCACCGCCCCCGTGCACGTTCCATAGGCCGTCACTACCTTGACTGTGCTGGAGACCTGCTCGTTCGCGATCTCCTCACCGCCCGTCAGTGCGGCTGCGGGAACGATAGACGCTCCCACGAGGACCGCGGCGATGATCGCTGCGCCTGCGAGGTATTTCCGGCTTCGTGATGTCGACACGTCGTTGCCCTCTCTGTTCACTTCACGCGAAGCTCGATGACCGCGACGCCGGTCTCATCGATGCTGGTGTTGATGTTCTTGTACTTGTCTGCTGAGACCGTCACCGTGTCCGTCTTGATGTCGTCCCGCGTCGTCACGGTGAGGGCGTGGTTCTTCGATGCGCGGACGGCATACGAGCTCGGGATCTCCAGGCGCAGCCAGCCCGTGTCGCCGGTGAGGGTGAAGCAGATCTTGGGCCATGATGTCCGATCCCAGTCGCCCGTGTAGCTTTCGACGATGATCTGTTCCTTCACCCCGTTGCAGGAGTCTTGGATTATATTGCCGTCGCCCTCGGTGAGCAGGATGTTGTACTCCATCGCGATCCGGCCCGCACCGGGGTGCTGGAACGTCTCGACGGTGTAGCCCGCCTCCAGAGGAGGTGCGCCGGCCGGTTCGACCGTGTAGCCCGCCTCGCCGTCTGTCGCGGTCGTGTCCACGAAGGCCGACGCCGAGCCGATGCGTGAGGACGAATCTTCTTCGTCCGCCTGCGCGATCGCCAACGGCATGAGGACGCCCCCGATGCTCATGACGGCCGCGGTGGCACAGAGCAGTCCTATCGTTTGTCTCTTCTTCATCTTTTCTCCCCGTTTCCGCCGGGCACCGGCCGATGTACCGGTCGCCCGCAGAAACCTCATCAGGACGCGCTGAGCTTTTCCAGCTTCTTCACCGCGGCCTTCGCCTCGCGGCGCAGCTGCACGTTCGAGCTCGTCGCTAGCTCGCGGAGGCGCCCAAGCGCCTCGACCGCCTTCAGATCCCCGAGGGCGTAGGCGGCGAACGCCGCGCGCTCAGCGTCTGACCCGTCCAAGTCGGCGAGCACACCCGAGATGTCGACCTTCGCCTTGCCGTCGGCGTACAGCTCCTGGATGTAGCGCGCCCGGTACAGGCGATAGAGCGCGTCCTCCAGTGCGTCGAAGCGTCCGTCGGGCCGCTCTCTGTTCAAACGCGCGCGCAAGTTCTCAGCGTCGGGAATCAGCTCAACCAGCTTCCGGTTCGCTGCCACCTCGGCTCCGTAAATGATCCGGCCTGGGTCGTAGATCTCTGCCGGATTCATCAAGCGCCGTAGAACGTCAGGTACGCGGGAATCCTTCGAGCGGGCGAAATACTCGCTATATGCAGGAATCATGTATCGGATGTACAGGGAATCCTCGGTGAGCGCGGCAAGCTCTTCGAAGTTCTGATCGGTTGCCACACGGCCGATGCTGTCCATCAACTGCCAGCAGCTATCCGACAGCTCCTCTGTGGCGCGATCGAGGCAATCCTTGAACACTGCGATCCAGAAATGCGCCGCCTCGGCATCCTTGCCCCCATCGCGAAGGGCGTACGACGCTCCCGTTAGGAAGCTTCTTCTCTCCGCGGTTGTGGCAAGCCTGTCCAGAAAGGTCGCCGCCCAGCGACGGTAGATGGGGAGAGCCTCCTTGGAGCGCTGATAGTCCCGGCCCAAGCCCATCTCGTCAAGCTCAAGGTAGAGGCTCTCGAGGAAAGTGTTGGTCAACGGAATTCACCTTTCGTCTACCTGATCAAAACGTGTTCACGAGATGCACTGTTTGTTGACAAGGTCCTTGTATCTGACGTCTTCGAGCAGGGAGGTTATATGCGCGCTCATCGTTGTTATGATCACACCTGCCGCATTGCACCGGAGGAATAGCGTGTACTTGCTACCGGGCGCACCCTTCTGGCTGACGTGCAAGAGCCCGTCCTCGATTTGTTCGGCCACCCGGGTGCCGCTGAGGGTTTTGACGTTCTTCGATTCGAAGACATGAATGACGCCATCAGCACCCTCGTAGTATCCGTCCGCGATGCGTTCCTTCGCCGCGACCTTCTTGTCGGGCTTGAGAGAGAGGTAACGACGCGTCCCACTTTCATACATCTTCATGTCCGAGATCCCGAACTTGCCGGGGTTCTGCTCGATGCTCGAGTTCATCCAGGCCTCGCCGTACTTGCCGATGTCATTCGAGGAGGTCTTCGGCCCCTTGGGCGGGTTGATGCCCGGATTGCCGCCGGTGGGAGCCGGGAACCGGCACGAGGCGACGCCGACGGTCGGGCAGGCGGTCGGGATGGTCTTCGCCTTGCCCTTCACACCCGCGATCGTCTCGAGCGCGCGCGCGTAGTCGGCGGCGTGGTTGACGATCTTCGGCGCGATCTTGGTCAGAAGGGCGACGATCTTGCCCAGCTTCGCCAGTTTGCCGATCGGCAGAGCTCCCGCGACCAGCATGATGCACGAGCCGATGTTGCCCTTCGTCACGCAGTCCATGAGGTCGGTGACGCCGATGAAGTCAAGGAGCAGTTGGCCGCCCTCCTTGAGGATCATCTGCCAGACGTCGCCCTTCTTCAGGGTTTCGTACGCCTTCTTCAGCGCATCCACCGCGGCGGTTCCGCCGCTGGCGAGAGCCGCCGCGAGCTCGGCGTCCGTCGGCTTTTCGCCTGCCGTCTCAGCGGTCACAGTCGTGTACCGCTTGTCCTCGTCCTCGGCGCGCTTCTTCTCCTCCGAGATCGACGTCGCCTCGGTCGCGGCCTTCTCAGCGGCTTCCGCGTCCTTTCCGGCCTGCAGCGCGGAGGCGGCCGCGTTGCTCGCCGCGGTGGCCGCCTGCTGGGCGGAAGTGGCCGCCTGCTGGGCCGACGCGATCGCGTCGGCGGCGTGCGCGGCAGCGGCAGCGGCGTCGGCGCGCGCTTGGTTCGCTGCTTCGCGTGCCCGGACCGCCGACGCTGACGCCTGGTCGGCCGAAGCCTGCGCCTGATTCGCGTACCGATCGGCGTCGTCGGCAGACGCCTTGGCTGCGTCGGCGTGAGCCCGGGCCTCCGTCGCATAGCGGGCCGCGTCGCTGGCCGCCTTCCTGGCGGTCGCAGCGGCTTGCTGGCCCAGGGCGGCGGCCTCACGTGCCTTGGCGGCCGCCTCGGCCCCCGTGGCGATCAGAGCCTCCATGGATGCGATGTGGGAGCTGCTCTCCCGATCGCGCACCGCCGCCTCGTACTGACCCGTCGCAAGGAACTCCTTCAGCGCGGAGTCCGTTCCCGCGAGGGCCACGTCGACGGCGACGGTGAGCTCCGGCCCTGCGCCCTCGAGCATGCGGGTCGCCGCCTCTCGGTCGTCCGCCAGTTGGGCGCGCTCCAGCCCGCTCTGCAGGAACTCGTGGATAGCGTCTGGCGACGGCGAGTTCAGGGCCGCCTCTGCGGCCTTCCGTACTCCTGGGCCGTCGGCATCCAGCAGCTTCGCGACCGCGGCGCGCTCATCCGCTGCAGTCAGACTCCGCAACCCCGTGGCCAGGAACTCCTCGACTACGTCCTCGCCACCATCGAGCGCCTCCTGCGCGGCTACGGAGACCTGGTTGTTCTGGTGCTCGACGAGCGCGACGGCCCTGTCCCATCGGTCTTGTTCTCTCGCGGCCGACAACCCCGTCGTGATGAACTCTGCCAGCGCCTCCGGAGGGCCGGCCAGCGCGCGTTCCGCCAGCGTCCGCTCCGTCGCTCCCGCCCCGGTCGTCGCCACCCCGAGCACCGCTTCCCGCATCTCGCGGACATGGGCGTTGACGTCCGCACCGGGGGCAGACAGTTCTGTCAGAAGCTCCTTCGTCTGTGCGGCTCTCGCTTCGGCCGCGCGACGGGCAGCTGCGTCTGCGGCTTCGCGTTCGTCCTGCGCCCGCCGTTCGTCTGCGGCCTGCGCGATCAGGTATTCCCGCTCATCGGTCAGCCTGTCGTCATCCAACTGCCGTGCGAGCGCGAAGACCTCGCGCGCCTTCTCCACCGCCGCTGTCGAGACGTTCGCAGCGCTCGTGGCGGCGTTGGCGTATTCCGTCGACTTCGCCGCTGCGGTCTGCGCATTCCCCGCCTGTGTCGCCGCCTCGTCTGCTGCGGCTGCCGCCCGGTTGGCATGGTCTCGCGCTTCCAGGGCGGCGGCGCGCGCCTCGTGTGCCACGCGGCGAGCTTCCGCGGCGAGCGACTCGACGCTCGTGGCGGCGCGGTCCGCTCGGTCGGCCGCGCCCTGTGCGCGAGCCGCCGCGTCCCGAGCCTGCTGCGCATACTGCTGCGAGACGCCCGAGGCCTCGGCCGCGTCAGCAGCGGCCGTTGCGGCGGCGGCAGAGTTCTGGCCGGCGCGAGCGGCGGCTCCGGCTGCAGCCGCAGCCTCGTCGGTGGCGACGAGAGCCTGATCGACGGCGTCCGCGGCAGCCTGTGCACCACGCGCCGCCTCGCGCGCGCCTTCAGCGGCAGCCTTGGCCGCCGCAGTCTGCGACGCGTCCGTCGCCGCGTTGGCGGCGGCCTGTTGGGCAGTCGCAGCCGCCTGCGCCGCGCGCGAAGCGGCGCTTGCCGCGTTGGCAGCGGCTTGGGCCGCCTGACCCAACGCCGCCCTGGCCTCCTGCGCCGCGTTGATGGCCTGCGCCGCAGCAGTGGCAGCCTGCTGGGCGAGGGATGCGGCCCGAGACGCGGCCGCGCCGGCGCGTGTGCTCGCACCCTGCGCTGCCGAGGCTTCAGCAGCAGCACGCTCCGCCGCTTCCTTCGCCAGCTGGGCTGCTTGAACCGCTTGCGCCGACATCTCCTGCGCCTTCGCCGATAGCTCGACCGCCTGGGACGACGCGCTGACAGCTTGATCCACCAGCTGACCGATGGTCTGGGCCTCCTGGTCCCTGGCAGCGGCAACATATTGGCCGTACCGCAGGTAGGTGCGCAGATCCTCCGGATCGCCGCTGTCCAAGACGCGTTGCGCACCCTCTGCCACCGAGGGCGACTTGTCGAGGAGCTTGGCGACCTGCATCCGCACATCCGCTTCGTCGGCAGAGGCACGCTGGTCCCGGATGAACGCCTGAATCGCGACATCCGTACCGACCTTCAGCGCCTTCGTCGCGGCCTGCTTGACGACGGGAAGGCCCGTCGTCGCCAGACGTGTTGTCTCCTCGCGGTCATCGACGATCCAGGCCTTCTGCCATTGGACAGTGATGAACTCCTCGAGCGCTTCCCTCGTCCCCGTCGCCACGGCCTTCTGCGCGGCCTCGCGCGTCTTGGTCCTCCCAGAAAGCGCGATCTGGATGGCGAGCGTTCGGTAATCCTGGGTGATCGCGACGTACTGGCCCTCGTCGAGGAACTGCGTGACCGCCGCGTCGTCACCGGCGAGCGCCTGCTCCGCTGCAGCGGCGGTCGCCACCCCGCCCGACTTCCACAAGCGGAGCACGCCCGCGCGGTCCTTCGCCGGTTCGACGGGGGTGAACACCGATGCAGGAGCTTCGATCGCAGCAACGGCCGCACCGACCGAGCCGTTCAGCGGTGCGCCTGGGATCAGCGTCCCGCACAACGTCCCGATCGCGACTGCCGCGACGAACGCCTGGACCCGAACACTCCGTCGCGCGCGACGGCCCCCCGAAAACCGCATCCCACTCCCCCTGAGCACAGCTGATTTCCCGAAATTAGCACATGAGAGGACTCACACAAATTCTGGACCAGACGTGTAAGCATTCGAGGCGCGCCGTGCGGAGTCTGGCGCTCCCCGACCGGCGCTCAGACGGGGAGGTGGAAGCCGCCGTTGGAGTGCAGGAGCTGGCCGGTGATCCAGCCGCCGCGGTCGGAGAGCAGGAACGAGACCAGGTCGGCGGTGTCCTCGGGGCGGCCGAGGCGGCCGAGCGCGGTCTCGGCGGCGAGCGCGTCGGCGAGCTCCGGCGTCATCCAACCGGTGTCGATCGGGCCCGGGTTCAGCACGTTGGCGGTGATGCCGAGGTGGGCGAGCTCCACGGCCGCGGCGATCACGATGCGGTCGAGGGCGCCCTTGCTCGCGCCGTACGGCATGTTGTGCGCGGTGTGGTCGCTGGTCAGCGCCACGATCCGGCCGGAGCCGCGCGGGCCATCGAACTGCTCGGCGAACGCCTTGATCAGCAGCCAGGTGCCCCGCGTGTTCACGGCGAAGTGACGGTCGAAGGCCTCCACGTCCGTGTCGAGGATGCCGCTGTCGATCGAGTGCGCGTGGCTGGCGACGAGCGCGCGCACCGGGCCGAGCCCTGCGTGCACGCGGGCGATCGCCTCGCCGGGCGACTGCGTGTGCGCGAGGTCGACCGCGACCGGAAGCGCCCGCGCGCCGAGCGCCCGGAGGTCGTCGGCCAGCTCCTCGTGGACGCCCTCGCCCCACGGCATCGCCGCGTCGTAGTCGTCCCAGAAGCCGAACGCGACGTCCCAGCCGTCGGCCGCGAGGCGCCGGCAGATGCCGGCCCCGATCGATCCTGGACGACTGGCACCGGTGACGAAGACGACGGGACGTGCAGAGCGGGCGTCGTTGTCCATCCGATGATTCTGTCAGACGGTCACGACGCCCGCCTGTCCGCTATCGCGATCGCTCCCCAGAGCCCGGCCACGATCACACACAGATGAAGAGGCACAGCCGCTAGGTGCGCGTCGCCTATTGTCGAGTCGACTAGCACCAAGCCGATGTCTAGACCAAGCACCAGGATCGTCGTGCCGATCATGCTGTAGGGCGCTGCTTCGCTGATAGGGACCACCACTCCGCAGAAGAAGGTGATAGCTGAGAGCGAGACGAAGAGAAGCACTACCCGGGGAAGCAGGGACGCCACTGCGCCGATTGGGCTTGCTGCCGCAAGGCTCAGAATCAGGACGGATGCCTGAACCGCGAGAATCGCTCCGAACTTGACGAGCAGGATGACTCGAACGGGATAGCTCGCACTGCGATAGATCCAATGAAACGCCTGAGTCCGCCCATATGCGAGTTCACCGCCCAGAGCACAGAGAAACGCGAAGAGATACGAGCTGGGACCGAGCGGGAGCCAGTCGACACGAGCAGCCACGACCATCGCGGCAATGAGTAGAAGGAGACAGATATACGAGATCTGGCTGACAGGTTGACGCACGGCCAGCAGCAGCTCCCTCTTCGCGAACGCCACGATCCTTCCAGGACTGCCGGCTTGGCCAGAGGGAAGGAGTGCTCTCGTGTGGGCGAAAGCGACCCGATTGGAACCCCACGCGCCCAAGACGATCGAACCGATGAGCGTCAGAATCATGATCGGCCAGGCAGCCAGGAGCGCCCAAGCCGTGCGTGGAACTGTCTCGCCGAGCCATAACACGTCAAGCACCCGTCGAATGCACGACATCCGACCGTCGAACGCGCTCATGAGAAGGTCGCCTAACAGAATCAGCACAGAGGTCAGAGCAAACAGCAGTGACGCCAGGTTCGACAGCTCATCCCCGAGCCCGATCAGCTGCATGACTAGCCGCAGGACCGCTTTGAGTGAGAGCGCAAGCGCCGCAAAGGTGAGAGCGGCTGACGCTATCGCGCTCCCTGTCACTATCGGCGCAGGCATCGCCAACGAGACGAATGCGACGATACCTGCCTGGGTGGACAGAATCGTCGCCACTGCCACTAGGTACTGGGCCAACATGTCGCTCATACCAATGGCGAACCGGGAGGCTCCGGCGACCCGAGCGATCAGCGTTACATTCGAACGGTGGGGGATGAGGGTGCCGAATACCACAGCGATGATCGCGCCGAGAAGCATGACGCTGGACAACATGTTCGCCAGCAAGCCCTCACGCTGAGCCTGCGGCAGCGACGGCGACGGTTCGACCAGCGCACCGGCCATCTGATGCAACGTTCTGAATACAACGACATTCAATCCCAGGGCGATCGCTGCACCCAGAACGAGCATTCCGGCGACGACCCAACCGCCGCCTAAGGCGCTTCTGAGCGACGTCCGAGTCGACCGAATCGTAGCTCGAAATATCGGGAGTGCTGCTGTCCTCACGACGCCCCACGACGGTGTGCTGCGCGGAGTTCGCCGAGACCTTCGAAGAAGAGCCGGATCGACTCATCAACGACCACATCGAGACCAGTCAACGCGAGGAAAGACTCCTCTAGCGTCGTGCGCCCGTGAATCGCAACGACGTCGGCTGTCCTACCGGAATGCAGAACCCGTCCGCTTTCAAGGACCACTATTCGATCGCACAGCCTTTCTGCGAGTGACAAGTCATGGGTGGAGATAAGGACGGCGTTCCCGTGATCGACGTAACCCGTTATGAGCTGGTGCATGATCGCACTGGACTCAGGATCAAGGCCGCGGAATGGCTCATCGAGGACGAGAACGCTGGGCAGGTGGAGAAGTGCACCTACCACTTGCAGTTTGCGCTTCATCCCGTGACTGAACGAGCCGATCAACTCGTTGCGATGGCCCTGAAGCCGGAATCCGGTCAACAGCATCCAGATGATATCGTCGCTCACTCTGATGCCTCGGATACCCTGCATCAGGTCGAGGTACTCCTGCGCTGTGAGGAGTTCCGGCTGAGGCAAGTCATCGGGGCAGAACCCGATTGCGGGGAGATGACGCCTCTTCCCGCTTCGCGATTCGAGGTAAACGCTGCCCCCCGAAGGCTTGGTGAGTCCCGCGATGACATGGAGGGTAGAACTCTTCCCCGATCCATTCGGTCCCAAGAGGCCAACGACGGAGCCCTCTTCGACGGCGAAACTCACGTCTGTGAGCACAGCCTTCTTGCCGTATGTCTTGCTCACCCGGTCAACAACCAAGGTCACCATGGTTCCTCACGAATACCCGCAAGACCTGTCGCCCATCCGAACTCCATGGCGCGAGTGCGAACAGATGGGACTGGTAGAGAAGTACCCACGGACCCAGATATAGGGGATCACCGGGGAGGAAGGCGATCGGAATCATGGCCCACAGTCCGGCGATGGGTCCGACGATCGATATGCACGCGTCGCCTAGCTTTCCCGCCGAGGGCCTTTCGATCCGCGCTCGTCCCCATGTTCCGTTAAGCCTCACCGCCGAAAGCGTGTGAGGCGCGAACCACCGCACTCCGCACAGGTGTCCGAGTTCATGCAGATAGAGGCTGACCGGATAACAGACGACCGCAACGGCGACCGAGATACCGGCCTCGAAATCGCCCAACAAGCTGAGCACCCATAGCGACGCTGCGAGGGGAAGAGCGAGCAGCGCAGCCGCCGAGATGCAGGCTCTCCAGGAGACGGCAAGGGCTGCGCCGAATGGCCAGGACGCCTGCTCCACGGGTATTCCACCGGAAGCGGGGAGGATCACGCCGATGCTCGCCGTTTAGCCAGTACGATTCCGACGAGACAGCCGACCACCGCACCCGCGAGTCCGATACCAAACAGGAGAGCAAACGCGCCTGGCTCAAACGTCGAGCTCACCACGTCGTCGTCCGCGGCGACCGTCATGATCCCCGCGATGCTCGAGCCCACCGACCCATTCATCCCCCGGGCAAAGGCATTGAACCACAGAAGCAGCAAGACCACTCCCCCGAGAACGAACGCCAGGACGAATCCGATGCCCGAGGCCAAAAGGGCCGTCAGTGGACCACGACGCACGGCCATATCACGACGAGACATTTGCCCTCCTGCTTGGTTCTCCTTTTGAATCGCGGTCATCGCCGAGCTACAGCCTGTGGCAGTAGATCTTGAAGGTCCACGGGTCCACGCTGACGACTGTGTCCATTACCCCGCCGTTGGCCGCGCACATTGCGATTGCGCCAAGGACCACGGTTGCCCCGAGTGCCAACAACACGACGAGGGCAGCGATGATGATGAATTGAACGATGTCGTTCCGACGAAGGGCATCCGCCCTTGCTTCGCCGGCCGTCACGACCGCCCGAGCAGTAATGTTCTCCATCCATCCGACAAGAGCACCATGCTGCCTGACGGGCGCGAGTGTGGTTGCTACAAGAGCCACGCTCACTCTGCTTTCTCTGTTGACACAACCGCGGATGCGGCTCCGGTTCCCAACCAGCCGTAGGCGAGGTTGAGGATCATGGTCAGGTGCGGTCATCTAGGACGTAGAATCTAATCCCCCATACACCTTGCTGACATGATCGTGTATACCTGATTTGTCCTACACGTGCAATAGGTATTTCCAGATTGATATTCAACGAGTTGGTGATGCGCCACGAACGAGCGGGCGTCGTGCCCATCTGACGATTGTCA
>NZ_JBQCGZ010000042.1:0-27553 GCF_051955155.1 Leifsonia sp. | reverse complement strand
CTTGTGCGAGTGCGCCTCCTCCATCGTGTCGAGGTGGAAGCCCTCGGAGACGACGATCACGGGCGCGCGGCCGCGGTCGCGCACCGACTCCACCCACTCGCAGATCTGCTCGATCGACTGCGGCTGCTCCGGGATGAGGATGGCGTGCGCGCCGCCGGCCATCCCGGAGTGCAGCGCGATCCAGCCGACGTGCCGTCCCATGACCTCCACGACCATGCAGCGCTGGTGCGACTCGGCGGTCGTGCGCAGGCGGTCGATGGCCTCCGTCGCGATCTCGACGGCCGTGTCGAAGCCGAACGAGTAGTCCGTCGCGGCGAGGTCGTTGTCGATGGTCTTCGGGACGCCGACGATGCGCAGCCCGGCGTCGGTGAGCCGGCGCGCGGCGGTCAACGTGCCCTCGCCGCCGATCGCGATGATCGCGTCGATGCCGTTCTCGTCCATCATCCGCTGGATGTTCTCGGGGCCGCCCGCGTCGCCCTCGAAGGGGTTGGTGCGGCTGGAGCCGAGGATGGTGCCGCCCTGCCGGGAGAGGCCGCGCACGCTGTGCCGGTCGAGCGGCATGATGTCGCCCTCCACGACCCCGCGCCAGCCGTACCGGAAGCCCGCGAACTCGGAGCCGTACACCCGGTCGCCCTTCAGGACCGCGCCGCGGATGACCGCGTTCAGTCCCGGGCAGTCGCCGCCGCTGGTCAGGATGCCGATCTTCATGCTGCTCCGTTTCTCGTTTCGCCCCTACGAATCATGCCGACTCGGCTCCCCCGTGCACAAATTCGCTCTGGACGAGCCGCCGGGGGCGGTGGTATTGGCGCGATCAGAGTCCGAGCGCGCGCTGCAGCTTCGAGGCCGTCGCCGCGTGCCGGGCGCCCGCCTCGAGCAGGCGCGCCTCGATCCCGTCGAGCAGCGCCGTGCGGCCCTCGCGGGTGTCCGGGGCGCCGCTCAGCAGCTCCACCTCCCACTCCCGCCAGGCGTCGCTGTGCCCGGTGCGCAGGTTCTCGCCGTGCACGTGGTCGTCACAGAGCTCGGCCAGGTCGAAGCCGGCGGCGTCCTGCAGCAGGACGGTGACGCGGGTGTTCCGGATGCGCGCGAGGGGCGTCAGCTCCAGCGCGACGCCCTCCGGCAGGTGCTCCCGGACCGCCTGGACGAGCTCGGCCGGCGGCGTGGTCCCGTCGCCGAGCGGCCAGTGCAGCTCACGCCGGCCCTCCTCCTCCGGCGCCAGCTTCACGTGCCAGCCCTCGTCCCCGCCCCCGCTGCGTGCGCGCACCGCGATCCGCGCGCGGGCGAGGTCGAGGCCGGCCGTGTCGAGGTAGGTGGCGACCAGCTCGTCCGTGGTCGGCTCGCCCTCGACGGCGATCGCGCCGACGCCGACGAGCGCCGGCGGAAGGGTCTCCTCGTCCACGTCGTACTTGCGTTCGATCTCCAGCTGGGACGTGTGCGGCATGACCCCTGTCTAGTCCACTTCCGCGCTGTCGCGAAATTACAAGCGGACGCGGGGCACCGCCCGTAGGCTGCCTGGCATGGACACCGCCGACACCATCACCGCCCGCTTCGACGTCACCGGCTGGGAGCCCGCCGAGCTGAGCGGCATCGACGGCGACTGGGTCGGCGCCGTCGTGATGCGCAAGACGTACACCGAGGGACTCGTCGGCGACTCCGTCGCGCACTTCGTCTCCTCCGGCACCGAGGAGGGCGGCCGCGGCTACCTCGCCGCCGAGCGCATCACCGGCACCATGGACGACGGCCGCAGCGGCTCGTTCACCGTCCACCACGGCGCGCTGCAGCACCCGGACGACCCGTCGGCGTTCGGCTACATCGTGCCGGGCACCGGGACGGGCGACTTCGCCGCCTTCGCGGGCGAGGCGCGCATCCACCACGACGAGACCGGGCCCTACTTCGTCTTCACCGTGAGCTGAGCGGCGCGCCCTAGGCTGGCGGGGTGAACCACTCCGCCCTGACCCCGGTGTTCACCGCGCTGCGGGTCGGCCTGCACGCGCTGGTGCTCGGGCTCGCCTGCTACGTGCTCGTGCGCGCGTGCATCTCGGTGGCCTCCACCGGCCGCTGGGTGCCGGAGGGCGTGGTGATCGGCGTGTGCGTGCTGTTCGTGGCGACCTACGCCGCCGCCGGGCCGCTGCGATCGCGGCGGCGCGGGACGTTCCGGCTGCTCTGGCTCGCCGCCCTCACCGTCGAGTGGGTCGTGCTGGCCGCGCTGACCCCCGACGCGACCTTCCTGGTCTTCCCGCTGTTCTTCCTCGCCCTGCACCTGCTTCCCGTCCCGTGGAGCGTCGTCGCGGTCGGCGTCCTCACTCTCGTTGCCATCCTGCTGTTCGGCTGGCACTCCGGCTGGACGGCCGGCGGCATCCTCGGCCCGCTGATCGGCGCGGCCGTCGCCGTGGCGATCGGCCTCGGCTACCGCGCCCTGTTCCGCGAGGCGCAGGAGCGCGAGCGGCTGATCCGCGACCTGATGGAGACCAGGGAGCAGCTGGCGGCGAGCGAGCGTCAGGCCGGGACGCTCGGCGAGCGGGAGCGCCTCGCCCGCGAGCTGCACGACACGGTCGCGCAGGGGCTGTCGAGCATCCAGCTGCTGCTGCACGCCGCCGAGCGGAGCACAACGGACCCGGCGGCCCTGGATGCGCTGCGGCTGGCCAGGGAGACCGCGGCGACCGACCTCGCCGAGACCCGGCGGTTCATCCGGGAGCTGAGCCCGCCCGCCCTCGACGAGCGCTCGCTCCCCGCAGCCCTCGCCCGGCTGGCGGAGCAGACGACCCGCGCCAGCGGGGTGCGCGTGAGCGTGCGGGTGAGCGGCGAGCCCACCCCGCTGCCGATGCCGGTGGAGACGGCGCTGCTGCGCGCGGCGCAGGGGTCGCTCGCCAACGTCGTCCAGCACGCCTGCGCGGCGAGCGCCGGGCTGACGCTGAGCTACATGGAGGACGCAGTGACCCTCGATGTCGTGGACGACGGACACGGCTTCGACACCGGCGGCTCCGAAGACGGTGCCGGACATCCCGGCTCCTTCGGTCTGCGCGCGATGCGCGAGCGCGCGGCCGCGCTGGGCGGGGAGGTCGTGATCGAGTCCGCGCCGGGACGCGGCACGGCGGTCGCCGTCACCCTGCCGATCGGGGGCGCGTCGTGATCCGCATCCTGCTGGCGGACGATCATCCGGTCGTGCGGGCCGGGCTGCGCGCCCTGTTCGCGACGGAGGACGACATCGAGGTCGTCGGAGAGGCCGCGACCCCGCGCGAGGCGGTCGCGCTCGGCGCCCGGCTGCGGCCGGACGTCGTGCTCATGGACCTGCAGTTCGGCGCGGGAGCGGAAGGGGACGGTGCGAGCGCCACGCGGGAGCTGCGCCGCCTGGACGCGCCGCCGCGGGTGCTCGTGCTCACGAACTACGACACCGACGCCGACATCCTCGGCGCGGTCGAGGCCGGGGCGAGCGGCTACCTGCTCAAGGACGCGCCGCCCGCCGAGCTGGTGGCGGGCGTCCGGGCCGCCGCGGCGGGCGAGACCGCACTCGCGCCTGCCGTCTCCGCCCGGCTGGACGAGCGCCGCGACGAGCAGGGCATCCGCCCGAGCGCCAGGGAGATCGAGGTGCTCGCGCTCGTCGCCGCCGGGCGCACCAACGCGGAGATCGCGCGAGAGCTGTTCCTGAGCGAGGCGACGGTGAAGTCGCACCTCGTGCACGTCTTCACGAAGCTCGGCGTCTCCTCGCGCACCGCCGCCGTCGCCGCGGCCACCGAGGCGGGCCTGCTACGGCGCTGACGACGTCCGTCGTGGACGCCCGGAACGGTCTTCACCGCCGCCCGGCCGCGAGGTACCCTCGTGCCATGAGCGACACCGAACGCGAGCCGGAGGACGACGACTTCCGCGAAGCGCAGGAGGGCGACTACGAGCCGGAGCCTGTCGTCCACGACCCCGACGACCTGCCCGTCGACGAGGAGGAGGACGACGACCGCCTCCTGCCGGACGACGACCGCCCCGTCCCGCTCGACCCGGACGACGCCGAGATCGCCTAGCGCGGTTGCCGCGAGGACCGCACGGGGACGTTACGCGAGCGCGTCCTCGAGGAGGTGGATGAGGGCGTCCAGCTGGACGGAGTCCGCGGAGCCGACCTCGACGTCGCTGCCGTCGAGGGCGCGGGCCGCGAGACCCTGCTTGGCGTCGATGAGCTCGGCGATCTTGGAGTCGATGGTCTGCGCCGCGATGATCCGCCACGCGGTGACGGGCTCCTCCTGGCCGATGCGGTGCACGCGGTCGATCGCCTGGGTCTGCTCCGCCGCCGTCCAGGACAGCTCCGCGAGCACGACGTTGGACGCCGCCTGCAGGTTCAGGCCGACGCCGGCGGCGGTCAGCGAGCACACCGCGACCGAGACATCCGGGTCGTTGTTGAAGGCGTCGATCTCCCTCTGACGCGCGATGGCGGTCTGGTCGCCGCGGATCGAGATCGTCTTCAGGTCGCGGGCGGCGAACGCCTCCTCCGCCGCATCCATGACGTCGATGTGCTTGGCGAAGAAGACCACCTTGCCGACGGAGCGCGCCAGCTGCGCGGTGTAGTCGGACGCGAGCCCGGCCTTCGCCTGGCCGATCCTGCGGACCATGGTGAACACATTGTCGCCGGTCTTGGCCGACTTCGACTCCTCCAGCTCGGACTGCGCGACCAGCCGGATGAGGTGCTTCCGGTGCGCCTCGTCGTCGCCGTCGAACGAGTCAGGACGACCGGCGGCCGCGGCGCGGTGGAAGCGGGCGACCAGGCGCGCGGCGAGCTCCTTCTCCGCCTGGCGGATGGAGCGGCCGAGGTCGTCGTCCAGCTCCACCGGCAGGTCGACGACCCGGCGGCTCGGCAGGTCGGCGGCGACGTCGATCTTGCGGCGGCGCACGATGCCGAGGTCGATCACCGACTCGCGGGCCGCGGCGTAGAAGCCGAAGTCGGCCGGGGTCAGACCGGTCTCCTCCAGGCTCTCCATGAGCTCCGCGGTCGGCCGGTCGCCGTCGATCCAGCCGAGGAACTGCCAGATCGCCTTGAAGTCGTCGATGTCGTTGATCAGCGGCGTGCCGGTGAGCGCGATCAGCAGCGGGTCCGGGGTCTTCTCGCGGATCGCGTCCGCGAGGCCGAGCACCAGGCGCGAGCGCTGCGAGTGCAGGTTCTTGATGAAGTGCGCCTCGTCGACGACCATGCCCTTGAAACCGAGGGTGCTGAGCCAGGAGAGGTGCCGGTCGAGCACCTCGTAGTTGACGACGACGATGTCGGCGAAGGCGTCGAGTCCCTCGCCGTCGCCGTGGATGACGGTCGCCCTGCGGTGCGGCGTCCAGCGCTCGACCTCGCGCGCCCAGTTCATCTTCACGACGTTGGGGACGACGGCCAGGAGCGGGTACGCGCCGGCGACGGAGGCGGCGAGCACCGACTGCGCAGTCTTGCCGAGACCCGGCTCGTCGGCGAGCAGGAAGGTCCGGTGGCCCTGCCGCACGCTCTCCAGGAACCGGGACTGGTGGTGCATCAGCTCCAGGCCGGTCGGCGAGTAGCGGTCGATGGCCGGCGCGGGCGGCAGCTCCATGCTCGCCGCCTGGCCGCCCGCTCCGTACTCGAACGACTTGAACAGCGGGCCGAGCAGCTCCCACGAGTCCAGGCGTCGACGCGGTGTCGGCGCCGCCGGAGCGAGCCGGCTGAGGTCGGGGGCGAGGAACGGGTTGGACAGCTGGCGAGCCTTGACGGACGGCGGGACGACCTGCTTCTGCGCCAGCTCCGGCGGCAGCAGGACGCTCTCCTGCGCGACGGGGCGCTCCACGGTGATGATGAGGTCGTCCGGGCTCAGTTCGGTGCCGGACTCGAGCAGCCAGTCGCGGCGCATCTTCTGCGCGGTCGCGGTCGGCGGGGATTCGCTCTCCAGCAGCGAGATCAGCGAGGTGTCGCGGGCGGCCGTCTTGGCGAGGATCGTCGCGATCCCGTCGAGGCGCTTCAGCTGCTCGGCGCGCGCGGCATCGGTGAGGTCGGGGTCGGACTTGGCCCGCGCCCGCTCCTCGCGCATCAGGAAGGCGATGACCTGGAACTTCGTCCGGTTGGTCGGCCCGAGCTTCTTGCCGTCGGTCGCCTTCGCCTCCACCTCGCGCACCTTGCGGGCGAGCACGGGGATGAGACCGTCGTTGTTGGCGTGACGGTTGCGACGCTGCTGGGGGCGGGACGCGCTGCGCTGACCCGAGGTGCTCTGACCCGAAGTGCGCTGACCCGAACGAGACATGGTCCTCCAGTGGATGTGCCGCGAACTGCCATCAGGCGCGGCGCCGGTGGGCGTGAGGGCCGGCGCGGGGCGGCGGGAGGGGGACCGAGTGGTTCCACCCGCGCGTGGGAGACGCCGGGAGCGCGGCACAGGATGGCCGCGCAACAGCCATTTTATCTCACTGCGGGGCCGTTCGCCGACCCCTCATCGACGGGTGTCGGTCGGCACCTTGATCAGCAGGCCGGCGCACACGAACACGACGGCGGCCGCGAGGCTGATCAGCGGCAGGATGCCGGTCAGGCCCGGGATCGGCCAGATCGGGTTCCAGAGCACCGCGATCGGGATGAGGCCGGCCAGCCACCAGCGCTTCTTCGCCTGCCAGGCGAACACGCAGAGGATGAGCGCGAGGATGCTCACCGCGTACAGCACGTAGACGTACCAGTCCGCCAGCGCCAGCCCGAACAGCAGCACGAGCGCCCCGATCATTCCTGGCGCCAGGGCGGCGCGGCTGTATGCGGGCTGCTGCGGTGTGTACGGCACCCGTCAACCCTACCGGCGCCGGAAACGCGTTCGCCGCCGGGCGCATCTGCACCCGGCGGCGAACGAGGTGTTACAGCGCTCCCCTCCTGAAGAGGAAGGCACAGGGCGGGGCGTCCGAGCCGACTCGGACGATCACCGCGGAGCGGGAGGCGAGCGCGACGAACGGGTCGAGCTCCAGGCGGGTCATCGGAATGCGGCGCAGTTCTGCGTCGGAGGCGATGCCGTTGACGGCGAACGCCACATCCGGGACCTCGTACGGCTCGTCGGCCAGATCCAGGAACAGGATCGGAGACGGGTCGGCGGTGTCGAGCGGGAAGACACTGAGGATCGCTTCGGCTGCGGCCTCGGTGGTGACGTCCTCCCCCAGGTGGACGAGTGGTGCGGTGAGTGTTTCTTCCGGATACCCGCTGCCGACGAGGGTAAGCGTTTCGCCGTCTTTCATGGCGTCCAGGGCGCTCAAGAGCGCACCGGACAGCAGCGGGCTGAGGTTCTTCAGCAAAGTCGGGCCTTTCCTGTAAAACGAATATTTCTCAACCCCTCCCAGGAGGATAGACCCAGCGGTATGTCCTCCCCCACCCCCCCATTAGGGGGAGGGGGGTCGACGCGCCGGGCGGAATGCCGCCGCGCGGGAGGCGGCTCTGCTATCCGAGAACGGCCTACCCCATAGGGGTATAGGGGACACGCGGTATCCTGGAGGGGTGATCGCAGACATCAAGAAGCGCGCCATGCACCGCACGCGGATCCTCGAAGGACAGCTGCGCGGTCTCGAGAAGATGATCGAGAACGAGGACTACTGCGTCGACATCATCACCCAGTCCCTCGCCATCCAGAAGTCCCTCGGCTCGCTCAACAAGCTGCTCGTGGAGAACCACCTGAAGACGCACGTCTCCGAGATGTTCGAGGAGGGCGGGAGCCAGCGCGACGACGCGATCCTCGAGCTGCTGAAGGTCTACGAGCTCTCCAACAACCGGGGCTGAGGGATGTCGGACCCGATCGAGATCGTCCGCGGCGACATCACGGAGCAGAGCGTCGACGCGATCGTCAACGCGGCCAACAGCTCGCTGCTCGGCGGAGGCGGCGTCGACGGCGCCATCCACCGCCGCGGCGGCCCCGCGATCCTGGAGGCGTGCCGCGAGCTGCGGGCGACCACCCTGCCCGATGGCCTGCCGACCGGCCAGGCCGTCGCGACGACGGCGGGCGAGCTCGACGCGCGATGGGTCATCCACACCGTCGGCCCCGTCTACGCCAAGCACGAGGACCGCACTCCGCTGCTGCAGAACGCCTACCGCTCGTCGCTGCGGGTGGCCCGCGAGCTCGGCGCGGCGACCGTCGCCGTCCCCGCCGTCTCCGCCGGGATCTACGGCTGGCCGATGGACGACGCCGCGCGGATCGCGGTCAGCACCGTGCGCGCCGTGCTCTCCTCCGGGGTCGGGTCGGTGGAGCTGGTGCGGTTCGTGCTGTTCAACGACGAGGCGCTGCGGGCGTTCCGCACGGCGGCCGGCGAGTGAGCGACGCGCCCGCGGCGCAGGCACGCGACGAGGAGGCCGTCGAGCGCTTCCGCGCGCTGCTGCGCATCCCGACGATGTCGCGCAACGACGTCGAGACGACCGACTGGGCCGCGTTCGACCGGTTCGCCGACGCGCTCCCGGAGCTCTATCCCGCCCTGCACGCCGTCCTCGAACGCGAGCGGCACGGGCACGCGCTGCTCTACCGCTGGCCGGGGACCGGCGAGGGCGACGGCGCGCCGACCGTGCTGATGGGGCACTACGACGTCGTTCCGGCGACGGACGAGGGCTGGACGCATC
The DNA here is from genome assembly GCF_051955155.1 of Leifsonia sp. Classification (NCBI taxonomy): domain Bacteria; kingdom Bacillati; phylum Actinomycetota; class Actinomycetes; order Micrococcales; family Microbacteriaceae; genus Leifsonia; species Leifsonia sp. Next base: position 19,005 of record NZ_JBQCGZ010000042.1, on the reverse strand, counting down.
CCCCGTTCGCCGCCGAGCTCACCGGGAGCGGCGACGGCCGCCTGCTCTGGGGCCGCGGCACGCTCGACGACAAGGGAGCCGTCGTCGCGATCCTGGAGGCGGTGGAGGCGCTGGTCGCCGAGGGCTTCGCTCCGGCGTCCGACGTATACCTCAGCTTCGGGCACGACGAGGAGACGGTCGGCTCCGGCGCGCAGGCGCTGGTCGCCGTCCTGCGCGACCGCGGCGTCCGGCCGGGCTTCGTGCTCGACGAGGGCGGCGCGGTCGTCGAGCGCATCTTCCCCGGCGTGACGAAACCGATCGCCGTGGTCGGCGTGAGCGAGAAGGGCATCACCAGCGTCCGGCTCACCGTCGAGCAGCACGGCGGCCACGCGTCCACTCCCCCGAAGACGACGGCGACCGTCCGGCTCGCTCGGGCGATCACACGGGTGAACGCGAAGCCGTTCCCGGCGCGGCTCAGCGAGACCAACCTGCGGATGGTCGAGACCCTCGGCGCGCACGCGACCGGCCCGCTGCGCGCGGTCTTCGTGCGCGCCCGCCGGCTGCAGCCGCTGCTGCGCGCGGTATTCGCCAGAATCAGCGACGAGACGCGCGCGATCGTGCGGACGACGACCGCGGTGACGCAGCTGCGCGGCAGCCTCGCGGCGAACGCGCTGCCGGAGACCGCAGAGGCGGTCGTGAACGTCCGCATCGCCGTCGGCTCGTCGGTTGCCGAGACGCTCGAGCACCTGCGCAGGGCGATCCGGGATCCGCAGGTGCGCATCGAGGCGGTGGACCCGAGCGAGCCGTCCCCGGTGTCGCCGAGCACCGGCCCGGAGTGGGACCGGCTGGCGGGGGCCATCGCCGCGGTGCACCCGCGGGCGATCGTGACGCCGTACATCATGCTCGGCGCGAGCGACAGCAGGCACTACACGGCCATCGCCGAGGCCGTCTACCGGTTCACGCCGTTCGAGATGAGCGCCGAGGAACGCGGGACGCTGCACGCGCGCGACGAGCGCATCCACGTCGCGACCTGGCTGCGCGGCATCCGCTTCTACGAGCGGCTGCTGCGCGCCTCGTAAGGCCGCCGCGGAGTGCAGAACTCCGGCTGCGATCACGAGGGCGCCATCCGTTCCGGAGTTTCTCACGCGACGCGCCGCGGTGAGCCGTGAAGAACTCCGGAAGCGATCGCGAGGGACGCGCCGAAGGGGGCGGTGGCTACGCGGCGCCGCCGAGGTCGGGCAGCTGGATGGCGCGGCTCGACGGCGGCAGCTGGCGCACCCGCTCGATCGCGGGCACCAGCTCGGCCGCCCACGCGCGGTAGCCCGCCTCGTTCAGGTGCAGCCGGTCCTCGGTGAAGGTCGGGTTCAGCTCGCCGTCCGGGAGCGCCAACGCCGGCCAGAGGTCGAGCCAGCCGGCGTGCACCGTCGGCGCGAACTGCCACAGGTGCCGGTTGATGTCGCGGATCTGGTCCGCGAACTCGCGGCCGCGCGGCAGCACGGACTGCGCGAGGATGCGGCCCTCCGGCAGCTCCTTGCGCAGCGTCACGAGCATCGTCTCGACGTTGCGCACCACGTGCTCCACCGAGCGGCGCCAGGCCAGGTCGTTCGTGCCGACGAGCAGCGCGACGGTCGCCGGGCGGGACTCGATCACGTCCCAGAGCCGGGCGATCACGTCGTCGGTGGTGTCGCCGGCGACGCCGAAGTTCCGGACGTCCTCCCCGGGGAGCAGCGACTCCCAGTCGCCGCCCTGCGTCAGACTGTCACCGACCAGTGCGAGCGGCCCCCGTCCCGATCCACCGTCATCCGTCATGCGCCTATCCTCCCCCGAATCGGGGGTTCGGGGAAGGACGGCTCAGGGGACTCTAAAGCAGCGACTTGGTGTGCCAGACCGTCTTCGTCTCAGTGAAGAAGGCGATCCGGTCGAGGGACGGGGCGGCGGCGTCGGCGCCGTTCTCCGGCGGCAGCACGCGCTTCAGCGTGTCAGCGGCGGCGATCTGCAGGTCGATCCACTCCAGCGCCCCCGCGCCGACCAGGTCGAGCGCGTTCACGTCGGCGTGCGAGGCGAGCCACGGCGCGATCTCCGCGGGCGAGCCGGTGAGGATGTTGACGACGCCGCCGGGGACGTCGCTCGTGGCGAGCACCTCGCTCAGGCTGATCGCCGAGAGCGGGAAGCGCTCGCTGGCGACAACGACGACGGTGTTGCCGGCGACGAGGGCCGGCGCGACCGCGCTCACGAAGCCGAGCAGGCTGGAGTCCTGCGGAGCGACGATCGCGACGACGCCGGTGGGCTCCGGCACCGAGATGTTGAAATAGGGGCCGGCGACCGGGTTGGCGTTGCCCGCGACCTGCGCGAACTTGTCCGCCCATCCCGCGTACCAGACCCAGCGGTCGATCGCCTCGTCCACCTGCGCGCCGGCAGCGGCGGCGGAGACGCCCTCCGCGTTCTGGATCTCGTCCACGAACTGGGCCCTCCGGCCCTCCAGCAGCTCGGCGATGCGGTACAGCACCTGGCCGCGGTTGTAAGCGGTGGCGCCGGCCCAGCCGGACAGGGCGGCGCGGGCGGCGACCACCGCGTCGCGAGCGTCCTTGCGGGAGGCCTTCGCCGCGTTCGCGAGGAACGCACCCGTCGCGGAGGCCACCTCGTACGTGCGGCCGGACTCGCTGCGCGGGAACTTCCCGCCGATGTAGAGCTTGTAGGTCTTCGGCACGGCCAGGCGGCTCATTTCTTGGCTCCCTTGCGGGTGGAGGTGGATGCGGTGACCGCAGGACGCGCGGTGCTGCGCGCGGCGGGGATGGAGCGTCCCGGCACCAGGTACGCGCCGAGGCCGTGGCGGCCGCCCTCGCGACCGTAGCCGGACTCCTTGTAGCCGCCGAACGGGCTGGCCGGGTCGAAGCGGTTGAACGTGTTGGCCCAGACCACGCCGGCGCGCAGCTTGTCGGCGACGGCCAGGATCCGGCTGCCCTTGTCGGTCCAGATGCCGGCGGAGAGGCCGTACGGGGTGTTGTTCGCCTTGGCGATCGCCTCGGCCGGCGTGCGGAAGGTGAGCACCGAGAGCACAGGGCCGAAGATCTCCTCGCGGGCGATCCGGTGGCTCGTGGAGACATTGTCGAAGATCGTCGGCGCGAACCAGAACCCGTTCTCCGGGATGGCGCAGTCGGGACTCCAGCGCTCCGCGCCCTCGGCCTCGCCGATGTCGGAGAGCTCGCGGATGCGCTGCAGCTGCTCCGCGCTGTTGATGGCGCCGATGTCCGTGTTCTTGTCGAGCGGGTCGCCGAGGCGCAGCGTCGACAGCCGGCGCTTCAGCCGGTCCACGACCTCGTCGTGCACGCTCTCCTGCACCAGGAGCCGGCTGCCCGCGCAGCAGACGTGGCCCTGGTTGAAGAAGATGCCGTTGACGATGCCCTCGATGGCCTGGTCGATGGGGGCGTCGTCGAAGACGATGTTCGCCGCCTTGCCGCCGAGCTCCAGCGTGAGCTTCTTGTCGGTGCCGGCGACCGAGCGGGCGATCTCGCGGCCGACCGCCGTCGAACCGGTGAAGGCCACCTTGTTCACGTCCGGGTGCGAGACCAGGTCACGGCCGGTCTCTCCGGCTCCGGTCACGATGTTGACGACACCGGCGGGCAGGTCGGCCTGCTGCACGATCTCGGCGAACAGCAGCGCCGTGAGCGGCGTGGTCTCCGCCGGCTTCAGCACGACCGTGTTGCCAGCGGCGAGCGCCGGCGCGATCTTCCACGCCAGCATCAGCAGCGGGAAGTTCCACGGGATCACCTGCGCAGCGACGCCGAGGGCGCGCGGCGCGGGTCCCAGACCCGCGTGCTCGAGCTTGTCCGCCCAGCCCGCGTAGTAGAAGAACCACGCGGCGACGAGCGGGACGTCGACGTCCCTGCTCTCCTTGATCGGCTTGCCGTTGTCGAGGCTCTCGGCGACGGCGAGCTCGCGGGCGCGCTCCTGGATGAGCCGCGCGATGCGGAACAGGTACTTGCCGCGGTCGCTGCCGCTCATCCGCGACCAGACGCGGTCGTAGGCGCGGCGGGCGGCGGCGACGGCCGCATCCACGTCGGACGCGTCCGCGGTGGAGATGGTCGCGATGCGCTCCTCCGTGGCGGGCGAGATCGTCTGGAACGGCGTCCCGCGGCCGGCGACGAACTCGCCGTCGATGAACAGCCCGTACTCGTCGCGCAGGTTCAGGATCGACCGCGACTCGGGGGCCGGGGCGTATTCGAGGAAACTCATGGTGGTCTGCTTTCGCTCAGTCGATCGTCACGTAGTCGGCGCCCGAGTAGTGCCCGGTGCGCAGCTTCTGCCGCTGCAGCAGCACGTCGTTCAGGAGGCTGGAGGCACCGAACCGGAACAGGTGCGGCTGCAGCCAGTGCTCGCCCACCGTCTCGGCGACGGTGACGAGGTATTTGATGGCGTCCTTGGACGAGCGGATGCCGCCGGCCGGCTTCACACCGATCTCCTCGCCGGTGAGGCGGTGCCAGTCGCGGACCACCTCGAGCATCAGCAGGGTGACGGGGAGGGTCGCGGCGGGCGACACCTTGCCGGTGGACGTCTTGATGAAGTCGGCCCCGGCCAGGATGCTCAGCCAGGACGCGCGCCGCACATTGTCGTAGGTGTTCAGCTCCCCGGTCTCGAGGATCACCTTGAGGTGGGCGTAGCTGCCGTCGTCGCGGCGGCACGCCTCCTTGACGGCGACGATCTCGTCGAAGACGAGTCCGAACCGCCCGGAGAGGAACGCCCCGCGGTCGATGACCATGTCGATCTCGTCCGCGCCGGCGGCGACGGCGTCCGCGGTGTCCGCGAGCTTCACGGGCAGGGAGGCGCGGCCGCTCGGGAAGGCGGTGGCGACGGCCGCGACGTTGACGCCGCCCGGAGTCCTGGCAGCGTGGGACGCGCCGAGCGCCTCCCCGGCGTACGGGACCATGTCGCCGTAGACGCACACGGCGGCGGGCCGCGGCGTGGTCGGGTCGCCCGGGTCCGGCGTGAGCGCCTTGGCGACGAGCGAGCGCACCTTGCCGGGGGTGTCGGCCCCCTCCAGGGTGGTCAGGTCGATCAGCTCGATCACCTTGTCCAGCGCCCAGGCCTTGCTGGTGGTCTTGATGGAGCGGGTGCCGAGGCCGGCCGCGCGCTGCTCCAGGCCCACCGCGTCCACCCCGGGGATCCCGTTCAGGTAGCGGCGCAGCGAACCCTCGGTGAGGTCGCCGCCGAGCACCTCGACGGCGCGGGCGGCCGGCGCGAGCTGGCGCACCGGCGGCGTTGTCTCGATGGTCATCTGTGGTCTGCTTTCTTGTCGTTCGGCGCGGTGCGGCCGAGCAGGTCGTTCGCGGTCGACTCGTCGGTGATCAGGATGGTGCACAGCCCGCTCGCCACCACGGCATGAGCGACCTGGTGCTTGGCGTCGCCGGCGATCACGGCGATGCTGGTGCGGGCCGAGCGCAGTTCGTCGAGGCTCAGCCCCAGGGTCCGGCTGTCGAGCTCCGGGTCGGCGACCTGCCCTTCGTCGGTGATAAAGCGGCCGACGACGTCGCCGACCGCCCCCTTGTCGGCGAGCGCGCGCACATCGTCGGGCGAGAGGTAGCCGGAGTCGACGTGCACCGAGCTGGTGTCGACGACGCCGGCGCTGAAGAGGTAGGCGCTCGCATCCCTGGCCAGCTCCAGCACGGACTGCACGGACCGGTCGGCCTCGATCGCGCGCCGGGTGGCGGCGTGCTCGAAGATCGCGGGGCTCGGCAGCAGCGTCGCGGTGCCCTGTGCCTTGCGCGCCATGACGACGGCCGTGTCGGCCGCGGCGGTCGCCTGCCGGGTGCTGGAGACGCTCCCGTTGATCTGAACGGGGTTGACGCCGACGGCCCAGCCGGGGCGGAGCCGGGCGGCGACGGCGTGCAGGGTGCGGCCCCAGCTGACGCCGAGCGTGCGCGGGACCGGTCGGAGCGTGGTCAGGTAGTCGGCGGCGGCCTGGGCGACGCGCGCCTGGGCGTCGGAGTCCGACTCCGCCGCGGGCACGACGACCGCGTCGGCGAGCCCGTAGAACCCGCAGAGCTCGCGCTCGAGCGAGAACCGCCTGGCGCTGGGATGCACGATCTCGATGCGCACGAAGCCCTGCTCCCGCGCCGCGACCAGCAGCCGGCCGACCTTCCAGCGCGAGACGTTCAGCGCCACGCCGATCTCGTCCTGGGTCTTGCCCGCCTCGTAGTAGAGCTCTGCGGCTTTGACGGCGAGGATCTCGTCGGTATCGTTCAGGGCCACCCGTCCAGGATAGGGCGCTCTGCAACGCTTGCGCGGTACGTGCTCAAATGAGCGAGCGCCGTTTCGTTTATCGTTGGCTCGTGCCCACTCCCCTCGCTCTCGCCGTCGACTTCGGCGGCACCAAGGTCGAAGCCGCCCTCGTCGACGCGGACGGCCGGCTCGTCCCCGACTCCCGGTTCCGCCGGCCCACCGGACGCACGGCGACCGTCGCCGACCTGGAGGCCTCCGTCGGCGGCGTCGTGCGCGACGCGCTCGCCGCGCTGCCGGTCGGCGCGGAGATCGTCGGCGTCGGCATCGGCTGCGCCGGCCCGATCGACCGGAGGCTCGGGCTCGTCTCGCCGCTGAACGTGCCGGACTGGCGCGACTACCCGCTGCGCGACTACATCGGCTCCGTCGTCGCCTCCCTCGGCCTCGACGTCCCGGTCACGCTCGAGATGGACGGCGTCGCGATCACGATGGCCGAGCACTGGGTCGGCGCGGCGCAGGGCGTCGACAACGTGATGGGGATGGTCGTCTCCACCGGCATCGGCGGCGGGCTCATCGTCGGCGGCCGCGTGATCACCGGGCCGACCGGCAACGCCGGGCACATCGGCCACGTCGAGGTGGGCGAGATCGTCGGCGAGAACACCTTCGGCAACCCGTCGGCGCTGGAGGCGATCGCCTCCGGGCCGCACACCGTCGCGTGGGCGCGCTCGCAGGGCTTCACCGGCAGTACCGGAGAGGAGCTGGCCGCCGCCTACGCCGCGGGCGACGAGGTCGCGGTCCGTGCGATCGCGCGCACCGGCGAGGCCGTCGGCCGCGCCATCGCCTCGGCGACCGCGCTGCTCGACCTCGAGCTCGTCGCGATCGGCGGCGGCTTCTCGCACTCGACGCCCGACCTCTTCGACCACATGCGCGCGGTGATCGAGCACCACTACTTCCCGTTCGTGCGCAAGGTGCGGATCGTCCCCTCCGCCCTCTCCTCCGAGGGCCCCCTCATCGGCGCCGCCGCCCTCATCCACCGCGCCGCCCTCCTCCCCGCCTAGCCGCCGAGTACGCAGAAATTCGGGTCGAAACAGCCGAGTACGCGGATAATCTGCGTACTCGGCTGTTCGGGAGCGCGGGTCAGCGGTCCTCGAGGGGGACGGGGCGGGCGACGACGGCGCCGGCGGCCGCGGCGGCGAGGGCGGTGGCGGTCAGGACGAGCAGGGCCGGGGTCCAGGCGCCGGTGAGCTGGTGCAGCAGGCCGACCAGCAGCGGACCCAGCGCGCCGAGCGTGTAGCCGAGGCCCTGCGTGAAGCCGCTGAGCGCGACCGACCCGGCGTGCGTGCGGGTCCGCACGTTGATCAGCACCAGGCTCAGCGGGAACAGCAGCGGGCCGAGCCCGGCGAACGAGACCCACAGCCAGGTCGCCGTCTCCGGCACCAGGATCAGGCCGAGGTAGCCGACGACGAAGAACGCGACCCCGGCGTAGATCAGCACGGCGACGTTCCGCATCCGTGCGGCCAGCAGCGGCACCAGCAGACCGGCGGGGATGCCCATCCCGGCATACACGGACAGCAGCGCTCCGGCCTCCGCGGGCGGCGTCCCCGCCACATCGTGCAGCAGCTGCGGCAGCCAGGCGAACATCGCGTACGCGTTCAGGCTGGACACCGCGAACACGATCGCCATCGCCCAGGCCAGGCCGGAGTGCCAGATCCGGCCGACCATCGCGCGGTCCGCCTCCTCCACCTCGACGTCGTGCGCGGGATGCGCCGGCCGGTGGGTGACCAGGATGCGCAGCCAGGGCAGGATCGCCAGCACGCTCACCAGCGCCCACATCCCCACCGAGACGTGCCAGTTGGCGGCGTCGGCGACCGGGACCGCGATCAGCGGCGGCAGCAGCGTGCTCACCGACATGACGGTGGCGTAGAGCGAGGTGACCAGCCCGATCCGGTCGGGGAAGTAGCGCTTCACGAGCGGAGGGAGCAGCACGTTGCCCACGCCCATCCCGGCGAACGTGATCGCCGAGCCGATGGCGAGCACCGCGAACGACCCGGCGGCGGCGCGCACCACGTGCCCGGCGAGCATCACCCCGAGCGCGACCAGCAGCACCGACTCCAGGCTCAGCCGGCGCGTGAAGGCGGGAGCGAGCAGCCCGAACAGCGCGAAGCAGACCGGCGGGAGCATCCCGAGCAGACCGACGCCGATGCTGGAGACCGGGAACTCGGCCCGGATCTCGCTGAAGATCGGCGACAGCGCCGCGACCGCCGTGCGCAGGTTCGCCGCCACCAGCAGGATGCCGACGAGCGCGACGGCCCGTCCGTGCCAGAGCGGTCGCGGGCTCGCGCCGCCGCCCGTCACGCGGTCTCGGCCGTCAGGATGGCGCGGGCGCGCTCGACGTCTTCGCCGATCTGGGCGATCAGCGGGTCGATGCCCGCGTAGGCGACCATGCCGCGGATGCGCTCCACGAACGAGATCTCGACCGTGTGCCCGTAGAGGTCCAGGTCCTCGTCGAGCACGTACGCCTCCACCTGCTTCTGCGGCACGCCCTCGAACGTCGGGTTGTTGCCCACCGAGATGGCCGCGGGATAGCGCGTGCCGCCGTCGGTCAGCCAGCCGGCGTAGACGCCGTCCGCGGGGATGAGGCCCTCCGACTCGGGCGACAGGTTCGCGGTCGGGAAGCCGAGCTCGCGGCCGCGCTTCGCGCCGTGCACGACGACGCCGGCGACGGTCGGGACGTGCCCGAGCAGCTGCGTCGCGTGCGCGACGTCGCCCTCGGCCAGCAGCTCGCGGATCCACGTGGAGGAGACCCGGCGGCCGTGCTCGGGGCGAACGTCGTCGATGAGCTCCACCGTGAAGCCGTACCGCTCCCCCAGCTCGCGCAGCATCGCCACGTCGCCCGCGCCGCGCGCTCCGAACCGGAAGTCGCTGCCGACGAGGACGGCCGCGGCGTGCAGCCGGTCGACGAGGATCCGGTGGACGAACTCCTCCGGGGGCAGGTCGGCGAGCGTGCGGTCGAAGGTCACCATGAGCGTGGCGTCGATGCCGGTCTCGGCGAGCAGGCTCAGCTTCTGCCGGTTGCTGACGAGGGCCGCCGGGCACTTCTCCGGCGCAAGCACCTCGAGCGGGTTGCGGTCGAAGGTGATGACGGTCGCGGCGAGACCCCGGTCGGCCGCGACCTCGCGCAGCCGCCCGATCACGGCGCGGTGGCCGCTGTGCACGCCGTCGAACTTGCCGATCGTGACCGCGCTCGGCCCGTAGCCGTCCGGCACCTCGGCGACGGAGGTGAAGACCTTCACGAGGCGTCCTCGCGCGGGTGGTGCCTGCTCAGCCAGAACAGCCCGAGGATGGGCAGCACCAGCGGGATGAACAGGTAGCCCATGCCGTAGACGGACCAGACGGTCGCGTCCCTGCCGAACGGGTCGATGTCGTGCAGGCCGAGCGCGGCGGGCGCGAGCAGGCTCAGCGTCCCGATCACCAGGACGCCGGCGAGCTCGAAGCTGATGGTGATCCACGCCACGCGGTACCAGACCCGTCCCGGCGCGATGAGCGCGACGGTCGCGACGATGTAGACGACGGCCGCCACCGCGGACAGCGTGAACGCGACGGGCGCCTCGTGGAACCGGTCGATGATCTGGAAGACGCTGCGGCCGGTCGCGGCGAGGGCGAGCACGCCGTACACGAAGACGAGCACCCGGCCGATGCCGGAGATGCGGCGCTTCTCGGCGGGTTCGCCTGAGCGCTCGCGCGCGGACATGGTGTGGTGGGACATCCCTACGATTCTATTCGCGTCGGGGAGGCGGCCGGCACGCGCCCAGGCGGCGGGGTCAGGCGCCCTGGACGAACCAGATCTGACCCATCCGGTAGACCATCACGGCGATGGCGAGGCAGACGCCGCCCAGGATGACGGTGCTCCACCTGTTGCGTTCGATCAGCGCCCAGAACCCGCCGGCGAGCGGCAGGATCAGCGCGGAGATCAGGTAGATGTAGAACTCGGCCAGGCTGCCGCTCGGCTCGTTTCCCACCAGCGGGGCGACGATCGCCATCACCAGCTGCACGATCAGCAGCAGCTCGACGAGCGCGACGGCGCCCATGGTGAGGTCGCCGGGGACACGGCCGGCGAGACCCAGGATGATGCAGAGCACGCCGGCGAGGACGGCGACGGCGACCTGCACCGTCACGAACCAGTCGATCATGCGGTGGCGATCTCGTCCGTCGGGAAGTTCACGAGTGTCCTTGCTTCCTTTCCGCGGAACTCGATCAGCCCCACCAGATGCCCGGACGGCGCGATCGCCGCGACCGGCTCGCCACCGGGCACCTCCCGGTCGGCGACATGGATGCGCCTCCCGTGCGTGAGGTCGATCGCCTGCTGCTCCGTCAGCTCGAGCCGCTCGAAGAGCCGCGACGCCGCGTCCGCCGCCGGGATGAGCGCCGTTCCGGGATCGAGCGTATCGAGGTCGCCGGCCTCCCGCACGTCGTACGCGCCGACGCGGGTGCGGCGCAGCGCCGTGAGGTGGCCGCCGACGCCGAGGCCGGCCCCCAGGTCGCGCGCGAGCGAGCGGATGTAGGTGCCGGAGGAGCACACGACGCGCACGTCGAGGTCGATCGCCTCGGCCAGGCGCCGGGTGGCGAGCAGCTCGAACTCGGCGACGGTGACGGCGCGCGGCTGCAGCACCACCTCCTCGCCTGCGCGGACACGGGCGTAGGCGCGCTTTCCGTCCACCTTGATGGCGCTCACCGCGGACGGGACCTGCTCGATCTCGCCGGTGAGCGCAGCGATGCCGTCGCGGATCGCGTCGTCGGTCGCCGCGTCGAGGGCGCCGGCGGCCGCACGCTCGAGGATCTCGCCCTCCGCGTCGTCCGTCGTGGTGGTCGCGCCGAGCCGGATGGTCGCCAGGTACTCCTTGTCCGCACCGACGATGTAGGTCAGCAGCCGCGTCGAGGAGTTGATGCCGAGGATGAGCAGCCCGGTCGCCATCGGGTCGAGCGTCCCGGCGTGCCCGACCTTCCTGGTCCCGGCGAGCCTGCGCACGCGCGCGACGACGTCGTGACTGGTCCAGCCTCCCGGCTTGTCGACGAGGAGGAGCCCGCTGGCGATCATGCGCGCTCCCCGGTGACGTCGAGCACCAGCTGCAGCTTGGTGCGGAAGGTGGACTCGAGCAGCTCGGTCGCACAGACGTCGTGCCCGTACTCGTCGGGCAGGCGCAGGCCGAGCAGGGTGTTCAGCAGCATCCCCTCGGCCAGGAACGTGCGGGTCTCGTCCGGCGAGAAGCCGGCCTGGTCCCTGATCATCCGGTAGATCTCGATGAAGCCCGCGCGGGCGCGACCACCGATCACCGGGTCGTTGCCCATCCCGAAGGCCTGCATCAGCGCGAGCAGGATGCCGCGGTCCTCGATCAGGTTCACGTACGCGAGGCCCAGCCTGCGGCCGATCTCGTGGTGCTCGCCGACGGCGCCGGCCTCGCCCGCGGGCGAGCCGTCCGCCTTCCAGCCGTCGATCGTCTCCTGGAAGCTGACCAGTAGCTTGTCGAGCGCGCGCTGCAGCACCTCCACGAAGAGGTTCTCCTTGCTCCCGAACATGCGAACGACGTACGGCTGGCTGATCCCGGCCGCCTTGGCGATCTGGTCCGTGGTCGCGCCGAAGTAGCCGCGCTCCCCGAAGACGAGGCTCGCGGCGCCGAGGATCTGCTCGCGCCGTTCGGCCGAGGGGATCCGTTCGCTGATCGCCGAGGTCATGCTTGACAGGTTATCAGCCGATTACTAAAGTGCGATGTAATCATTCGATTACTAACGAGTCCGATCAGGAAGCGATGCGTCCCATGACCACTGTCCGCCCCGCCGGCGCCGCACGCCGCATCCCCGTCTGGCTCGCCATCGTCGCGGCCTCCCTCCCGATGTTCATGGCGACGCTCGACAACCTCGTCGTCACCAGCGCCCTCCCCGTGATCGCCCGCGACCTGAGCGCCTCGATCGAGGAGCTGCAGTGGGTCGTCAACGCGTACACGCTCAGCTTCGCGACGCTGATGCTGATGGCCGTCGGCCTCGGCGACCGGTTCGGCCGCCGCACGGTGTTCCTCGGCGGCATCGCCGTCTTCACGCTCGCGAGCGCCGCCAGCGCTCTCGCGACCGAGCCCTGGATGCTGATCGCCGCCCGCGCGATCCAGGGCGCGGGGGCCGCGGCGCTGCTCCCGCTCTCGCTCACCCTGCTCGCCAGCAGCGTGAGCACCCGGCTGCGCCCGGCCGCGATCGGCATCTGGGGCGGCATCTCCGGCCTCGGCGTCGCGCTCGGCCCGCTGATCGGCGGCGCTGTCGTGGAGGGCTGGAACTGGCAGGCCATCTTCTGGCTGAACGTCCCGCTCGGCGTGATCGCGGTGCCGCTCGTACTCCTGGCGCTGCCGAACAGCTTCGGCGAGCGCGTGCGCGCCGACCTCGTCGGCCTGCTGCTCGCCGCGCCCGGTGTGCTCGGCGTGGTGTTCGCGATCGTGCGCGGCAACGACGCGGGCTGGGGAAGCCCCGAGGTGCTCGTCCCGCTGGTGGCGGGCGCCCTGCTGCTCGTGGCGTTCGTCCTCTGGGAGTCGCGGACCAGCGCCCCCCTGCTCCCGCTGCGGCTGTTCCGGGACCGGAGCTTCACCGTCGCCAACCTGGTCGGCGTCACCTTCAGCTTCGGCATCTTCGGCGCGATCTTCATCCTCATCCAGTTCCTGCAGGTCGTGCAGGGGCACACCCCGCTGGAGGCCGGCGTGATGACCATGCCGTGGACTCTCGCGCCGATGGTCGTCGCGCCGCTCACCGGCCTGTTCGCCTCCCGCACCGGGACGCGCCTGCCGATCGTCGCCGGGCTCGTCCTGCTGGCCGCCGCGATGGGCTGGATCGCGCTCACGCTGTCGGCGACGCTCGCCTACTCGGCGATGTGGCCGCCGTTCCTGCTCGCCGGGATCGGCATGGGCCTGGTCTTCGCGCCGAGCTCGACCGCGGTGCTCGCGAACATGCGGCCGGCCGACCACGCCAAGGCGTCCGGCGCCAACTCCACGCTGCGGGAGATCGGCGTCGCGCTCGGTGTCGCCGTCCTGACCGCCGTGTTCACCGGTGCGGGAGGGACGCTGACGCCGACCGGGTACGTGGATGCGGCCATCCCGGCGGTCTGGGTCGGCGCCGCAGCTCTCGCGGTCGCCGCACTGATCGCGCTCGCCCTGCCGCGCGGCCGGGGCACCGCCCCCGCCGAGCCGGCCGACGCCGCCGTGGACGCCCTCGCCACCGCCGAACCCGCGCCGGTCCTCGCCGACTGAGCTCTCCGCGCCCGCCCCGCCGTGCGATTCGTCACGAACGCATTCCGTTCGTCACGAACGGTTCCCGTTCGTCACGAATGCGTCCCGTTCGTGACGAATCATCGTCGGCGCGGCGCGGCCGTAGGCTGGGAGGCGTGCGAATCGGCGTGATCGGAGCGGGGGCCATCGGCGGCGCGATCGCGGCGCTCCTGGACAGAGCGGGCCACGAGGTCTCGGTCACCGCGCGCGGCGAGCACCTCGCCGCGATCCGGGCGGACGGCCTGCGGCTCGACGGCGGCTGGGGCGAGCACACCGCCCGCGTGCGGGCGGCGACCACCCTGCTCGAGACGCCGGAGCTGGCCTTCGTCTGCACCAAGGCGCAGGACGCGGAGTCCGCCATCCGCGAGAACGCCGCCCACCTGGCCGGGATCACGGTCGTGGTCGTGCAGAACGGCCTCGCCGGCCTCCGCCAGGCCGTCGAGCTGCTGCCCGACTCCACGTGCGTCGGCGCGCTGGCGCTGTACGCGACCAGCTACCTCTCCCCCGGCCGCATCACGGTGACGACGACCGCGAACACCTACCTCGGCTCCGGCAGCGGCCCGGCGTCCGCCCCGGCCATCGAGGCGGCCCGCATCCTGGACACCGCGATGCCGTCGAAAGCGGTGCCGAACTTCACCGGCTGCCAGTGGACGAAGCTGATCGTCAACCAGGTCAACGCCATGCCGGCGATCACCGGGTTGAGCGTGCAGCAGACCATCGCCGATCCCCGCCTGCGCCGCGTCATCACGGCGAGCATGCGCGAGGCCGTCCGCGTCGGCTACGCGCGCGGCATCCGCTACGGCAGCATCCAGGGCCTGAGTGACGGCATCCTCCGCTTCGTCGCGTCGGCCCCGCTGTGGGCGGCGCAGCTGGTTCCGCTGCTGATGAAGCGCAGGATGGGCGCCCGGCCGAACCCCGGCTCCACGCTGCAGAGCATCCGCCGCGGCCAGCGCAGCGAGATCGACTACCTGAACGGCGCTGTCGTCGCCGAGGCGCAGGCCGCGGGACGCGCGGCACCGATCAACGCCGCGCTCACCGCGCTCGTGCACGAGGTCGAGCGCAGCGGCGCGTTCCTCGCCCCGGACGCCGTCGTCGAACGGGTGCGCGCCTGACCGATCACGCGGCGCGCACCGCGTAGACCGGCCGCTCGGGCTCCGAGTCGTCGATCAGGATGTCGGCGACCGCGCGCGGGCGCGCATCCTCCTCGTAGACCGCCCGCTCCGGCGCGTTCACCAGCAGCACCGACGCATCCCAGCCGCCGCGGAGCTCGGGCCGCAGCAGGAACTCGCCGTCGATCACCAGCACGGCATCGGGACCCGCCGTCAGCCACCTGCTCTCGACGGGAACGTCCCGCTCCTCGTCGAACGCCGCGGTCTGGAACCCGGTGCTCCCGGCCAGCCGGAACGGGTCGAGCAGCACCCGGCGCAGCGTCACGTAGTCGAACGCGTCGCGGTAGTAGCCCTCCGGTGTCTCCGGTCCCCGCCTGGTGCGGAACGCCCGCGGTGTGTGGAAGTCGGAGATGGACGCGCGGAACGTGTCCGCCCCGGCTTCCCGGAACACCTCGGCGAGGTCGTCGGCGAACGCGCCGGTGCCCCCGCCGCCGTCGACCGCGACCACCACCCTCCCGAGCGGCGCGATCTCACGGACGCGCCGCACGACATCCCGCAACAGCAGCACGCGCCTGGTCGGTGGCAGCCTCATGCGTCGAGCATAGGCCGCTCCGCCCGACGGCGCTCCCGGCCGTCGCGATGCGGGCTCGGCCTCACGGGACCGCCCGGGACGTCCTCCTCACCGGCCGGCGCCGGCCGCGGACACGGGAACCGCCTCCTCACGCCCCTCGCCGGTCGGCACGCGGGCGTCGCGCGACCGCCGACGCGGAGCAGGAAGCACCACGAGCGCAGTACCCACCAGCGTCACCAGGACCCCCACCACGAGCGCCGGTGTGAGCGGCTGGCCGAGGAACGGCACCGCCAGCAGGACCGTGAACGGAGGGATGAGGTTGCTCCACGCGCTCAGCGTCGCCGCGGGGTGGTGACGCAGCATCTGCCCGAGCAGCCACATCCCGAGCACAGAGTTGGCGAGAACGAGCCACGCGAGCGGCGCCAGCGACTCGGGCGCCAGCGGGATGCCGACCCCGCCGGTGAACGCGGCGAGCACGAACGTGATCGGAGCCGCGACGACGAACTGGATCCCGACGCTCACCCAGCTGTCGACGTCGCGCAGGCGCCGACGCTGCAGGAGCGATCCGCCGGCGTAGCCGAGAGCGGCGCTGAAAGCCGCGAACACCCCGACCGGCCCGCTCGGGATGCCGAGGTGGTCCGCCAACGCGACCGCAACCCCGACGAAGCCGATGATCACACCGGCGAGCCGCCAGCCGGTGAGCCGCTCGCGCAGGATCGGCACGGCTCCGATCGCGATCATCAGCGACGAGCTTCCCGCGATCAGCGAGGTCAGACCTGCGGGCATCCCCAGCCCCATCGCCGTGTAGTTCCCGCCGAACTGCACCACCTGGATGAGGAGGCCGACCACCAGGATCGGCCACCACTGCCGCCAGCCGCGGGGCCAGCGCGCGCGGCGGAGCGCGACGATGACGAGCACCACGCTCCCCGCGAGCGCGAAGCGCCAGAACGTCATGGCGAAGGGACGCATGGTGTGCAGCCCCAGCCCGCCCGCGATGTACCCCGAGCCGTAGACAGGCAGGAACACGAAGGGCAGGATGCGCTTCCACACGGTCGACAGAGGGATCTCGTAACGGTTCACATCGTTACACTCGCACGCCGTGGGTAACGTGTCAAACCGTTACACTGGACGCATGCCCGAACTCGACTTCGTGTACAACACGGGGGCTGCGTGGACCGATCTGCTCGGCACCCTCCGCTACCCGCACACCGAGGACCCGCTCGAGCGGCTCGACACACCGGGCCGGCTGGCCGAGTGGCTGGACGCCGTCGGCCTGGCGCCCACCCAGCGGCCCGTCGACGCGGACGTGGCGCTCGCCCGGTCCGTCCGCGACGCCCTTCGCGTACTCGCCGCTGGCGTCCTCGACATCCCCGCGCCGACCGACTCTCCCAGCGCAGAGGAGGCCGCACGCATCCTCGGCGCTCTGGGCCCGGTCCGTCCCGACGTCGCTGCCTCGACCGTTCCCCTGCGCCCGCAGGCGCCCGCCGACACCCGCGCAGCGCTCGCCCGGATCGTCGTGACGGCCGTCACCGATCTGGGACACCACCCGGACGACTTCGGCCAGTGCTCCGACCCGGGCTGCCGCAAGATCTACCTCGACCCGAGCCACGTGCGCAAGGCGTGCTGCGACACCTGCTCGACCCGGCTCCGGGTGCGCGCCTACCGCGAGCGGACGAAGAAGGCGTGAGCTTCGCGCAGACCGTCGTCGACTGGTATCACGCCAACCGCCGCGACCTGCCCTGGCGCCGGGACGGCTTCACCGCCTGGGGCACCCTGGTCAGCGAGTTCATGCTGCAGCAGACCCCGGTCTCCCGCGTCATCCCCCGGCTGGAGGAGTGGCTGACCCGCTGGCCGACGCCCGCCGATCTCGCCGCGGTGCCTCCGGGCGAGGCGGTGCGGGCCTGGCAGTCGCTCGGCTATCCGCGCCGCGCGCTCTGGCTGCACGCCGCCGCCGTCGCGATCACCGAGCGGCACGGCGGTACGGTGCCGGAGGACGTGGAGGCGCTGCTCGCGCTGCCCGGCATCGGCGACTACACCGCGCGCGCCGTCGCCGTGTTCGCGTACGGCCACCGGCATCCCGTCGTCGACACCAACATCCGCCGCGTGATCGCCCGCGCCGTCGACGGCCAGGCGGAGCCGGGACCGCCGAGCGCCCGCCGCGACCTCGCCGCGATGGAGGCGCTGCTCCCCGACGACCGGCCGGCGGCCGCGGCGTTCAACGCGGGGATGATGGAGCTCGGCGCGATCGTGTGCGTCGCCCGCTCGCCGCGCTGCGACGTGTGCCCGCTCGCCGACCGCTGCGCCTGGCGCGCGGCCGGCTATCCGGCCTACGCGGGGCCGCGCAAGGCCGTGCAGAAGAAGTACGAGGGCAGCGACCGGCAGGTGCGCGGCCGCATCCTCGCCGAGCTGCGCGCGTCGCACATCCCGGTGACCGCCGCGGAGCTCGAACAGGTCTGGCCGGATGCCGCGCAGCGCGAGCGCGCGCTCGCCGGGCTGCTCGCCGACGGCCTCGCCGTCGCCGCCGATGGCGGCTACACCCTCCCCTGACCCCGCGAGGCGCGCTCAGGACGGGGCGAAGACGAGGGGGTCCCAGTCCTGGATGCGGTGGCGGTACACGAGTCCCTCGGTGACGAACGGGTCGCCGGTGACGAAGCGCTCGGCCGCCTCCCGGGAGCGGAAGACGGCCATCGAGCCCTGCGTCGCCGGCTCGCCGAACGTGCCGATCATCAGGACGTCACCGCTGCGGGCGAAGTCGTCCAGGTAGGCGCGGTGCCGCGGGTACGCCTCGACGATCCGCTGGAAGTCCTCCGGGCGCGCGTCGGGGTCCGCGTCGTAGAAGCTGACGGCGTACATGCCGTCAGGCTAGTCCTCGCGCGAGCCCTCCGCCTCGTCCTCGTCGAACTCGCGGGGCTTGACGTACGGGTCCTCGTCGCCGGCGTAGCTCGCGCCCGCCGCCAGCCCGGCCACCTCGGTGTCGTGCTCGCGCGCCTGGCGCAGCAGGTCCTCGATGTGGGCCGCGTTCTCGGGGATCGCGTCCAGCTGGAACTCCAGGGTCGGCGTCAGCCGTGCCGTGATGTTCTTGCCGACCTCGCTGCGCAGCATCCCGGTCGCCGCCGTGAGCGCCGCCGCGGTGTCCGCGCGCTCCTGGTCGGTGCCGTACACCGTGTAGAACACGGTCGCGTGCTGCAGGTCGCCGGTCACCTGGACGTCCGTGATCGTGACGAAGCCCAGGCGCGGGTCGCGCAGGCCGCGGTCGAGCCGCTTGGCGATGATGACCTTGATTCTGTCGGCGAGCTTCCTCGCGCGTGCCGGATCGGCCATGACTCTGTTCTCCTTTCGGGCACGAAGGCCGGTGGCTTCAGCCACCGGCCTTCGTTCCGATATCAGACGCGGGGCTTCTCCCGCAGCTCTGTCGTCTCGATCTCGTCGCCGACCTGGATGTCGTTGTACTTGCCGAGGCCGATACCGGCCTCGAAGTCCGTACGGACCTCGGTGACGTCGTCCTTGAACCGGCGCAGCGACTCGATGGTGAGGTTGTCGCCCACCACGACGCCGTCGCGGATGACGCGCGCCTTGGCGTTGCGCGTGATCGTTCCGGACCGGACGATGACACCGGCGATGTTGCCGAACTTCGAGGAGCGGAACACCTCTCGGATCTCGGCGACACCCGACTGGACCTCCTCGAACTCGGGCTTGAGCATGCCCTTGAGCGAGTTCTCGATGTCCTCGATGGCGTTGTAGATGACCGAGTAGAAGCGGACGTCGACACCCTCGCGGGCCGCACGCTCGCGCGCCTTCACGTCCGGGCGGACGTTGAAGCCGATCACGATCGCGT